>CAZQUC010000596.1:0-2304 GCA_964596095.1 uncultured Enterobacteriaceae bacterium | reverse complement strand
GGATTTTCATACCGCGCATAGGTGTCGCCGATCCACAACGTGTCGCCGTCGCGCAACTCCTGCAGCGGCACGACATGGCCGTTGATGCGCGTGGGGTTGGTCGCGCCGAGGTCGTTGACGATGTAATCGCCGGACTTCGCGCGTTTGAGCACGAGATGATGGGAAGAGGCCCGCGTGTCCGGCAGCACGATGTCGTTGTCGGGGGCGCGGCCCACTTTGAAGGTGTCTCCTTCCAGGGCGTAGCGCGCCTCCGCGCCATCGGGATGGACGAAGTGGAGTTTGGGCATGGCGCGCGACTGTAGGAATGGTGGCGAGGGTCGCAAGATGGCATTGCGGGCGCGGAAGAATGGGCTAGGACGAAACAACCGTTCCTCGCGCCCATGCCACAACCAGCCCGCAAAAAATCCGGAGTTTCCTCCCGCCCGCCGGTGTATGAAATTCGCCACTCGCCCATTCATGGAACGGGAATGTTCGCCGCGCGCCCGTTGCGCAAGGGCCAGCGCGTCTGCGAATACATCGGCGAAAAAATCTCCAAGGAGGAATCGGAGCGCCGCGGCCTCGCGCTGATGGAAGAAGCCGGGCGGAGCGGCGGAGCGGCGGTTTATATCTTCACGCTCGACGAGGAATGGGATCTCGACGGCGGCACGCCGGAGAATGACGCGCGGCTCATTAACCACTCCTGCTCGCCGAACTGCGACGCCTGGGATTATGACGGCCGCCTCTTCATCGAAGCCCGCCACGCCATCAAGGCCGGCGAGGAATTGAGCTTCAACTACGGCTTCGACATCGAAACGTGGGAGGACCATCCCTGCCGCTGCGGCGCGCCGAATTGCGTGGGCTACATTTTGGGGGAGGAACACTGGCCCGAACTCCGCCGCCGCCTGGCCAAGCGCGAGGCCGCGCAACGCCGCGCCGCCGCGAAGAAGACACGCGCCGCGCCAACAAAGAAAAAGCGCGCGCCCAAAAAATCGTCGGGAAAGAAGCCACGCGCCGGCACGGCCCCAGCTTGATCTTGACGGACGCGCTCCGGCTCCGCATGATCCGCCCTCGCGATCTCTCCCTCGTCTTCTTTCGTTTTCGCCCCACCCGTTTGCTCCCCTCAGCCGCATGAATCTTCGCGAACAACTCAAGGAAGTCCTGCCGGAAATCCTGCCCAGCGATCCGGCCAGCGCCATCAAGGGCACCGAATTGATCCGGCTGGTGAAATACCGCCTGCGCCAGGAATACAGCGACGCCACGCTGCGCTACCATTTTTCCATCCTCTGCGCGGACCCCTCCTCGCCGATCGCGAAGGTGGACCAGGGGCAGGGCTATTACCTGCGCACCACGCGGGTGGCGACGCTGGATGACGCGCGCGCGCTGGCGGCGGCGGGGTTCACGCAGGCGGGCATGGATTTGTTCCAAAGCGGCCGCGAGGTGGTCGATCTCGCCCGCTCCCGCATGGCGAAAGTCCGCGCGCTTTTTCTACGCGTGGCGGCGGGGGACGCGCTCTTTCCCTACGCGCTGCCGCCGACCTCCTCGCCCGAGGGGTTATGGAAGTATCCCGATGTCGCGCTGGTGGAATGGGAGCTGGAGGAAGCCGGGGATCACGGTTTGCAGCTCAGCGACGACCTGCTGGAGATCAAGCGCACGCTCGGGGTGCAGCCCTTCAGCATCAGCAGCGTCCGGCTGGCGATGGCGGTCAGCTATGACAATGTGCGCGAGTTGTTTTTCCAGACCCTCAGCGGCTCGCGCTGGGCGCACACGGGCGAGCTGGTGATCGCCGCGGCCATCACCGACGGACAATTGGCCGAAGACCTGCGGCAACTGGGCGCGCACTACGGCATCGGCGTCAGCACGCTCGGCCTGCAACTCGAGGCGCTGGACGATCTCGCCGAAGCCTCCGCGCTCGCGCGGCTGGAAGACCGCGCGTTCGAGAACCTGCAAAGCCGCCTGCTAACCCGGCAGAAGATCACCTCCGCCCGCCCGTCGCCCACGCTCGACTGGCGGCTCATCAGCGACATGCGCCGCGACCATGCGGAATTCCGCGCCTTTTTTTCCTGGATCGAGCAATGCCTGCGCGACGGCACCGCCCGCCCGCCCGCCGCCAGCCTGCCACGCGGCGACGCCCCTGCCGAAACCCCGGCGCCGGGACTGCGGACATTGCAGGGAGAGGCCCCATAGGGCTTCTCGCTCGCCGGCATCGAGCGGAGCCTGGGCGTCGCTGAGGACGGTCAGCTTCACGCCGACTTTTTCCAGGTGCAGGCGGACGACTTCCTCGTCGAGGTGCTTGGGCAGGCGATAGACGTCGGCTTCGTATTTGTC
>CAZQUC010000595.1:0-2311 GCA_964596095.1 uncultured Enterobacteriaceae bacterium | reverse complement strand
TCCTCTTGAGCCACATCGGCCCCACCCAACTCGCCCACAGCCTGCTCCTGCAACGGGCCTGATCTCATCCCCACTGTCCTATCCGGCTACTCCCATATGACACCATCCTTCAAAGCATTGATTTTCGATCTTGATGGAACCCTCGTGGATTCATCGAAAGTTGTCCATCTCGTGATGGAGAGATGGTGTCTCAAAAACGGCATTCCATTGCAGACAGTCTTGGAAGCATGCCATGGAGAGAGGACGGAAGATACTGTTTCGCGGGTTGCCCCGCACCTTTGCGCCAAATCGGAAGCGATCCAGATCGAGCATATGGAGAGCGCAACATTGGAGGGATTATTGCCCGTCGGGGGAGCGGATCGCTTTTTGATAAATTTGGAAAAAGAAATGTGGGCGATTGCCACCTCCAGTTCGATAATCACCGCAAAACAGAAGCTGGAATCGTGCCGGATGCCGATTCCCGATGTTTTCATCACTGCCGAATCAGTTGGATGCGGGAAGCCTCATCCCGAACCCTTCTTAAAGGCCGCAGCGGCGCTGGGCATCCCACCAAGTGAATGCTTGGTCTTTGAAGACGCTGATAACGGTGTCCGTTCAGCTTTAACAGCGGGATGCCTTGTTTTTATCATCGGAAACTCGTGCCAAATCGAACATTCGAATATTATCGGTCGGGCAAGCACATTCGATGAGGTTACACTTACAAAAAGTGGAGAATTAATCATTAACTCCACAACAATTGCGAATTATTCCAAGAAAACCGGACCGGGAGAAGGAGACCTCTCCGCTGCGCTCCGTGCCTCACTTTAGATATTGCCTCACTCTCATTATCTCACCCCATGCCCGACACCCGCACCATCCTCATTACCGGCGCCAACGGTGGCCTGGGCCGGGCCATCGCGCGCGCCTTTTTGGAAAACAATCCGGCGGACCGTGTTTGGCTCGGTGTGCGGAGCCGGCGCGAGGCGGCGACGGCCTTGGTGGAGGAATTTCCCGAGCGGGCGGCGGTGGTCGATCTCGATGTGACCCAGGCCGGTTCGTGGCAGGAGGCACTGGCCCGCACCGGGCCGGTCTCCGTCTTGGTCAACAATGCCGGAACGCATGAGGATTCGCTGCTCGCCAGCATGACACCCGAAGCGTGGAGCCGCGTCCTTGAAACGAACCTGCACGGCACCTTCCTCGGTTGCCAGGCCGTGGTGCGCGGCATGATGGGGCAGCGCTGGGGCCGCATCGTCAATCTGGCCTCCCTCTCCGCGCTGCTGGCGCCCGCGGGCCAGACAAATTATGCCGCGGCCAAGGCCGGCGTGGTGGCGCTCACCCAATCGCTGGCCAAGGAAACCGCGCGCGCCGGCATCACCGTCAATGCCGTGTGCCCCGGCTACATCGACACCGAGGCGCTGGCGGATTTCGATGAAGACACCCGCCGCGCGCAGCAGGCGCGGATTCCGATGCGCCGCTTCGGCCGCCCCGAGGAAGTCGCCGCCGCCGTGCGCTTCCTCGCGTCCGCGGAGGCCTCCTACATCACCGGTGCGGTGCTCAAGATCGACGGCGGACTGCTGTGAAGGGCCAGTCCGCCTTGACGCCCCTTCCGCGCGCCCTACCCTCCGCGCTTCGGTCGGTTTCCGCCGTTATCTTTTTCATATGAACATCCACGAATACCAAGCCAAACAGCTTTTTGAAAAATTCGCCGTGCCCACGCCCCGCGGCGTGCCCGCCGACACTGCGGCGGAGGCGGAAGCGGCGGCCGTGGAACTTGGTGGCCAGGGATTGGTGGTGAAGGCGCAGATTCACGCCGGCGGCCGCGGCAAAGGCACGTTCAAGAGCGGCTTCCAAGGCGGCGTGCATCTGGTGTCCTCGCCTGCCGAGGCCGGGGAAATTGCGGGCAAGATGCTGGGCGAAGTGCTCGTCACCAAACAGACCGGCGAAGCGGGCAAGCTCGTGCGCAAGGTGTTGATCGCCGAGTCGGTGGACATCAAACATGAATACTACCTCGCCATCCTGCTCGACCGCAACACCGCCCGCCCGGTCATCGTCGCCAGTCCCGAAGGCGGGATGGATATCGAGGAAGTCGCCGCCAAGTCACCGGAGAAAATTTTCCGTGAGCCGGTGCATCCGCTCCTCGGCCTGCAAGCCTATCAGAGCCGCACCCTCGCCAAACGCCTCGGCCTCCCCTCGTCCCAGCTCAATGCCTTCCACAAACTCCTGAGCGCCCTCTACACGCTCTACTTGAAGAGCGATTGCTCGATGATCGAGATCAACCCGCTGGTGGAAACCCCGGACAACCGCCTCCTCGCGCTCGACGCCAAATTCGGCT
>CAZQUC010000594.1:0-2316 GCA_964596095.1 uncultured Enterobacteriaceae bacterium | reverse complement strand
CCGCGACGTGTGAGCGCGTCATCTTCGGCGACGAGGATTGTCATCATGGGAAAGGGCTAAAAGGACGGAAGGGACGAAAGGGGCAACGTGAGGACAAAGACGGCGCCGGGGGTGGTGGGTTGCAATTCCAGAGAGCCGCCCATGGCCTGGGCAAGGTCGCGGGCGATGGCGAGGCCGAGGCCGGTGCCGGCGACGCCGTCACTCAAGCGATCGCTGACGCGGAAAAAGGGGGCGAAAATTTTCTCGCGCGAGGTCGGCGGCACGCCGGGGCCGCGGTCGGCGATCGCGAATTCCACGCGGCCGTCCACTTCGCGTGAGACCAGCCGCACCTGGCCGCCGGTGGCCGCGTATTTTTCCACGTTGGAGAGCAGGTTGGCAAAAATCTGCCCCAGCCAATCCGCATCCGCTTGCACCGGCCGGGTCAAGGCGAGGTCTTTCACCACGTTGACGCCTTTCTCCGCGAACGAGCGCGCGAACGGCTCCAGGGCGGCGTCGAGCACGGAGTGGCCGTTGCATGGCGCGAGGCGCGGTTGCAGGCGGCCGTGTTGGTGTTTGGAAAACGTCAGCACGTTGCCGATCAGCCGGCCGAGGCGCGCGCTTTCGGCCACGATGATGTCCAGGCATTCGCGCACGCCGCCGGGGGCGTCCGCGGGCAGGGGAGGGGAGGCGATTTCCGTTTCCAGCCGCCGCTCGGCGAGTTCCGCGTAGAGCGCGATGTTGGTGAGCGGCGTTTTCAATTCGTGCGAGACCTGGTTGACGAAGGTGACCCGTTGGGCGGCGTCGCGCAGCGCGCGGGTGCTCTCGCGGTAGAGGTAAAACGCCAGCCAGCCGAGCACGAGTGCCGCGCTGGCCAAGGCGGTCCACCACCCCGCGCGCGTGCCTGCGCCCTGCCCCAGCGTGTCGCCTGGCGCGGCGACGGCCAGTTTCCATGCGCCGAAGGGGGCGGCGAGCGACACGGCGGAGACCACCGGCGGCGGCGCGGTGGCGTCCCGGGAAGGGAGAGCGCCCCATTCATAGAGCGGCTGGTCCTGCGCGTCGGTGAGCGTGAAGTGCATCGTCTCCGCGTGGGGCGCGGCATTGTCCGGCAGCACGGCCAGCAGGTCGGCGGTGAGGGCGGCGGCGGAAACTTCCATGCCCGCCTTGGCCTGGCCCTCCCTCCCCAGGTTTGTCCAAAAAAGATACCGCGGGCCGTGGCCATAGAACCACACCTGCCACCGGGAGGCGGCGGGTTCGCCCGCTTCGCTGGCCGCCGCGCCCAACGCGCCCAACGCGCCGCGCCGCCAGATGTCGCCGCTGCGTTCCAGAAAGGCTTGTTCTTGGTTGGAGCGTTGCGCCGGATCGGACGATGGAAACACCAGCCGGCCGCGTTCGTCGGTAACGAAGACCTGCTGCACGAGCCGTTGCTGGAAGGGCACGTCGCGGAAAGTGGAGATCGCCGCCCCGGGCATCCGGCCGGCGTCCGGCGAAGAGGCCGCGAGGCCGCGCGCCACTTCGCTTTCCACCAAGGCTAACACCGGCCACAACTCGCGCTCGGTCGCTTCCACCAAGGCCGTCACGCGGCGGTTCACGTCTTCGAGGCGGCGGGCCATCACGTCGCGGAGCTGCTCCCGCAGTTGCGCCTGCTCCGCCCGCCGCGCCCGCTCGCCCACCCACGCCAGCAGCCCCAGCGGCAGCAGGACGAGCAGGAGCAGGGTGATGAGCAGTGATGGTTTCACGTGGTCATGAATACCCCGGATCGACAAAATGCCGCAAGCATCGTCGTGCAAATAACCTGTGTCTCATCGGCCGGTCTTGTCGGAGTGCTGATTTATTTGCCTTTTGGATACAGATAACCGGCACCCGTGATGGCATCGATCAGATTGCCCTTGATGATCATGTCCGGCGCGTAATAACCGATGCGCCCCACTGCCCGTCCCTCCCGCAACTCTTCGGCCGCTTGCAAGGACATGCGCCAGGCGCTTTCCAAGCTCGGATAATCGGGACGCTTGATGGTGAACGTGGCCTTGTCCGACTTGACGTTCACCCAAGTCACCGGACGTCCCATCCACTCCGCGCCTTTGTGCCCAGGGTCGTGATCGCCCTGAATCAACACAATCCGTGTCTTCGCTTCCGCGATGATGACGATCCTATCCTGTTCAATGGTGACTTTCTCCACCTTGATGAGGGTGACATCCGCGTCGGAAGCCGCCTGGACCGGCGAGCCAACGAGGAAGAGAAACGCGAGCGGAGCGGTGGCGATTGTTTTCATCGGCGTGGAGAAAGGTGGATGGGCAACTCGTCCGTTATTTCGCTTTTGAGGATGAACGAGACGGCGCC
>CAZQUC010000593.1:0-2325 GCA_964596095.1 uncultured Enterobacteriaceae bacterium | reverse complement strand
CCCACGCCGTCGCCCTGCGCGAAACCTTGCCACGGCCCGTGCCACCCCGGGAATATTAAAGCCGTGAGGAGACGGCCGAAGCCCTCATTGACTTCTCATCATCAGAAGCCCCACACTGCCGATTCATGAAAACATCCGGGAAAATGGGCGTCGTCGTCACGCTGGGAATCTTGACCGGCCTCGTCCTTGGCTGGCTGGCGCGGGGGTGGTGGTGGCCCGAGGCGACGCCTCCGGCGACCGTGGCCTCGTCGGGAACGAGAGTGGTGCTGCCGGCACTCCGGCAGCCCGGCGAAGCGGATCATGACGCCACCTCTGACGGCGGTGGGAAAAGCCGTTCCCTGCGGCGTCTGATCCAGCAAATCACCACGGCTGAAAGTGCAAGCGAGCTGTTGTCCCCATTTTCCCCGGAGCAATTCGATACTTTTCTGGCGCGTCATCAGCGTGGAGCCGGCAGTCTGCTGACCGTCTATCGGATCACCCAGGACAAAGCCTTGTTGCGCGAAGCGTATGAAAAATTTCCCGAGGATCCACGCGTGGCGCAAGAGGCCTTGGGGGCGCTGGATTTGTCGTTGGAGGAGGAACTGGTCATGCTGGAAAAGGTGCGACAGGCCCATCCGGACAATCCGCTGGCGGATTTCCTGACCAGCGTCGCCTTGGCCAAAGAGGGGAAAACCGCCGACACCCTGCGCTTCCTCGAAGTCGGTCTCGCCAAGCCGGGGCTGGATTTCGGCGTGAAGGAACAACAGCTCCAGGCGCGTGAAGCCATGATGTCGATCGGCCTTTCGTCCACGGAGGCACGGGTCTGGGGCTTTATGTTCAACACCTCCATAGTGCCGGACTTCATCGACATCGACAAGCAGGCGCGGCAGGAAATCCAACAGCGGTTGCAGGAGGGACAGGAAGACGAGGCGTTCGCTCTGGCAGGTCGGTTGTTGGCGTTGGGCCAGCGGGTGGATGGCAGCCCGGATCGCTCTCTCTTTAACGAGGTGGTCGCACTACGTCTCAAGCAAGGGGCGCTCGCGGCGTTGCCCCACGATGTGGAGATCGGAGACACCGGCCAAACGGCGGAGCAATTGTTGCAGGCGAGCAAAGCCGAAAGCAGGACCATGGGCGCCTACATTGGATCCCACAATGAGAGTGTCGTGTGGCATCTTCAACACTTCGACGACGCCGGCGTGGAGTTATATTTCCAGATCGCCGAGGAGCGCGGCGAGCGCGCGGCCCTGGAATGGGCGGAAGCCTATCACGGCCCGGCCCCCACGAAGGAGCGATAACCACCGTTCCGCACCCATCTAAACCGCCGACACAATTTTCCACGCGCCTGACGATGAAACCGCTTCTGTCCTTGCCATTGTTCGCCGCGTTGGGGCTCGCGGGTGGTTCGCTGTTGGGAAAATGGGAGTTCGCTTGGCGGAGCGAGGCCTCGTCTTCACCAGCAGCGCCTTCCTCAGTGCGAGACACTGCCACTGATGCGGTGGTGGAGCCTCTTCGCGGGGAACGCCCATCTGATCCGGTGCTGGCCGCTGAATGGGACTTTGTGCGACAACTCGAATCGGCGGACGCGGCGGCGTTGAAGCGGCTGTGGGAGGAGGCGGGGGACTCGCCTTATCAAGCGGCGCGGGACGAAATGATCGTGGAGCGTTGGGCGCGGCTTGATCCGCAGGGCGCGTGGGCGGTGTTGCGCGCGTCACCGCGCGAGGCGATGAAGGCCTTTTTCGGCGCGTGGTTCAAAGCCGATCCCGCCACGGCGGTGGCGGTGGCCAAACAAAAGGTGGGGCATCACGCGGGGGAGGCCTGGCGCGGCCTCGTGGCTGCCGCCTGTCTCGAACCGCGCCGGTTTTTTGAATTAGCGCGGCAGGAGCCGGACGGCGTCAAGGGCGCGGCTTACATCGCGCTGACCGAGCCCGCCATTCGCGGGCTGCTGGCGTATTCCCAAGAAGAAACGCTGGCTTTCGCAGAGACCCTGTCGGGCCACGAACGTTCGCGTGTCGAGCGGGTGGTGGTGGAGTCGCTGGCGGCGCAAGACCTGGACACGGCCCTGGACCGCGTGAAAACAGCCACCGACCCCAAGGCCGTGTCTGCCGGCCTTTCCGCGCTGCTGCCGCGTCTGATGCTGGAGGATTGGATGAAGGCCGGCGAATTGATACGCGAACTGACGTTCGTCGAGGACACCCAGGACTTTCTTCAAGACAAGCTCACCACCGGCCTGCTGTTTCATCTGCAAGAAAATCCCCAGCAAGTGGTGGACTGGATTCGACAAAATCTCGGGAAGCAGGAGTTTTTGCAGTGGAGGATTCCCGTGGATTTGGCCAGGCAGGTGGCTCG
>CAZQUC010000592.1:0-2358 GCA_964596095.1 uncultured Enterobacteriaceae bacterium | reverse complement strand
ACATTGGAGGGATGGGAAACGCCGGATCGTTCGTGGTGGTCGGTGGAGGAAGGGGCGATCACGGGGCGGATCACGCCGGAGAAGCCCTGCGCGATCAACCAATACCTGGTGTGGAGCGGCGGGGAGTTGGCCGATTTCGAACTCAAGCTCCGCTCGCGGCTGCGCGGCGAGGGGGCGATCAACAACGGCTTCCAATTCCGCAGCCGCGTGCTGCCGGACCACGACGTGTGCGGCTATCAGGTGGATAACAACCTGCAAACGCCGTGGCTGGTGCGGCTCTACGATGAATACGGCCGCCACACACTGGCGTGGCGCGGCGAGCGGGCGGTCTTCGACAAGGAAGGCGCGCGGGCCGTGTCGCCGCTGCCCGAGGGCGCGGGCGACGCGTGGTTCTCGCTCGGCGAATGGCACGAATACCATCTCCTCTGCGATGGTCCGCGGCTGATGCTGCGGATCGATGGCCGACTGGCGGCGGAGGTGGAGGATCACGATCCGCAACGGTTCGAGGCCGCGGGCGCGCTGGCGCTGCAACTGCACAGCGGTCCGCCGACGGTGGTCCAATTCAAAGACATCCGGCTCAAGCGGGTGCCTTCTTCACGGGAGGAGAAATCGCCGGCGGCTCCGGCCAACGACACCAAGGCCGCGCTCATCCACGAGGCGCGGGCATGGTGGGAACTGGACACGGGCGGGCATGGCGCGACGCCGCCGTTGCGGCACATCCCGGCGTTTGAGAAATTCGAGTTGAACGTCCGTCCGTCGGGACCGGGACGACGCGAAGGGACGAAGGTCGCGCTGCTGGATGGCGCGTATTTTGAGGCCGGGCCGGACCTGCACGGCGGGGACAGCGCGGTGACGGTCTATTTGCGCGCCCGCGATCCGCAAGGCTCGTGGCAGGCCGCGCTCCTCGCCAAGGGAAGCGGATCCGAGCGTGCGTCGTTCAGTTTGTTCGGCGCGACGCTGCCGGGGCGGGAAGAGACCGCGCTGGTCTTTGCCATTCGGACGGACCAAGGCGTTGCGCCGGTCGAAGTTCCGGTGGCGGAGATCGACGCGCGGGCCTGGCACGATCTGGTGGGGCGCTACGATGGCCGGACGCTCGATCTTTTCTGCGATGGCCGGCGACTGGCCTCGCGCCCGTGGTCCGGGAAGCTTGTGCCCAATCAGGAGCCGCTGCGACTCGGCGCGGACACGGACGGCGAGCGCGTGCTCCGGCCATTCCGCGGGGAGATGCAAACCGCCGCCTTGTGGACACGCGCCTTGAGCGACGAGGAAATCGCGGCGCTGAGCCGGGAGGCGCCCTGAGGATGGCACCGCCTCACCGCACGGCCACCGGCAGCTTGGCTTGGAGCGTCGTAAGGATGCGCGCGTGGGCGGCATCGATTTCTTTGGCCTCCAAGGTGCGGGTCGATTCGCGATAGGTCAGCGAATAGGCCAGCGATTTGCGGCCCGCGGGCAATTTCGCGCCGGTGGGGTCGGTGAAGACATCGAAAAGCGTCACCGTTTCGAGCAGCGGCTCTTTGATGTGCTTGGCGAAGCATTCTTCGATCTGGCCGTGGGCCACGGCTTCGTCCATTTCCAACGCGACATCGCGCGTGATGGCGGGGAAGCGTGGGAGTTCCGCGTAGCGTTTGGCCTGGCCGGTCACCGCTTCGAGCGCGGCGAGATTGAACTCCGCAACATAAACCGGATGGCGGCTGTCGAGCGCGCGGACGCGGGCGGGCGCGAGCCGGCCGCCGAGGCCGATCACTTTGCCGTTCACCGAAATCTCCACCGCGAGCACGAGCCGCGGGTGGTCGAGTTTCTTGAATTTGACGCCGCCGCCCGGCAGCAGGCTTTCGATGACGCCGCGCAGGTCGTGGAGTTCGACCGCCGCGGGCGCGGACTCCACCCACGAGGCGGGCGCGGACGGTCCGGCAAGCAAGAGGGCGAGCGCCTGCGCTTCGGTGGAGCCGGTCTGCGGTTTGGTCGAGGTGGCAAAGACGGTGCCCGCTTCGAAGAACCGCAGCGCCTCGGCCCCATGCCGCACATTGTGCGCGGCCACGGCGAGCAGGCCGGGAAGCAGGCTCGGGCGCAGATGCGTGTGATCGTCACTGAGCGGATTCTTCAACGCCAGCGGCTCGATGCGGCGGCGGTCGAAGCCGAGCGTGTCCTCCAATTGCGCGGCGCTGATGAGCTTGATGGTCCGCGCTTCGCAAAAGCCCAGCGCGGCCAGATGGCGCTTGAGATTCAGCAGCGCGTCGTAGCGCGCATCCTCCGTGCCGGGCAGGGCGAAGCGCGCCACCGTGCGCGACGGCACGCCATCCAGCCCGGAGACGCGGGCGATTTCTTCGATGAGATCGACCGGGCGCTGGAGATCCTGGC
>CAZQUC010000591.1:0-2359 GCA_964596095.1 uncultured Enterobacteriaceae bacterium | reverse complement strand
CCCCTTCGCGCGTCTCTCCCGTGTCAGCGATCCTCCCGTCGCGCGAGAGGGCGCGGTTCGGCTTCGGGATGGCGGGCGAGGAGGGCTCGGAGTTGCTTTACGACTTCCGGCTCTTTCTCGGCGAGGTTTTCGGCTTCAGGCTCGGCCAGTTGGTAATCGTAGAGTTCGAGTTGGGCCGTTTCCAGCGGCGCGCCCGGCTTTTTCCACTCGACGAGGCGGTGGCGTTCGGTGCGGATCGCGCGGCCGATGACCCCTTCGCCGCGCGGGTAGCAATGATAGGCATGGTCGCGCAGGCGGACGACGGGATCTTTCAAGACCTGGATCAAGTTGAGGCCGTCGATGGGTTGCGGGCCTTGTGGCGGGGGCAGGCCGGCGAGTTCGGCGAGGGTCGGGAAAATATCGACCGTTTCGGTCAACTGGCGGGTGGACGAGCCGGGTGTGGTAATGCCGGGCGCGACAATGAGGAGCGGGATGCGGTTGGCTTCCTCGTAGTTGGTGTGCTTGGTCCAGATGCCGTGGTCGCCGAGATGCCACCCGTGGTCGCCCCACAGCACGATGATGGTATTGTCGGCCAGGCCGAGGCCGTCGAAGGCATCGAGCACACGGCCAAGCTGGGCGTCCATATAACTCGCCGCGGCATAATAGCCGTGGATGAGTTGGCGGGCGATCTCGTCGTTGACCAAACCGTCGCCGGGGATGGGATCGTAGTTGGAAATTTCCCCGCCGCGTTTGCCGGCTACGCGAGGCGCGCCGCGCGGGGTGTCGAAATTCCGGGCCGGAGTGAATTTCGCGGGGTCGTGCCGATCCCAATATTTCTGCGGCGCGGTGAAGGGCAGGTGCGGCTTGACGAAACCGAGCGCGAGGAAAAAGGGCTGGCCGCGCTCTTTGGCGGCTTGCAGACGCTTGATCCCCTCGTCGGCGAGGCGGCCGTCGGCATAGGCGTTGTCGGGGACGTCCGCCGCTTCCCAGGCCGCGCCGCGCGGCAATTCGCGGATGCGGTCGAGTTCGCGGTTGGCGAAATAGGCTTCCTCGCGCGTGAGTTGCCCGCCGGCCGTGCTTTCCGGCTTGAGGTATTCGACCACTTTTTCCACGAGCGGCGGCACGCTCCATGAGGCGTCATCCTCACGGTTGCCGTGGCCGGTGTGGAGGATCTTGCCCACGGCTTCCGCGCGGTAGCCGTGCTTCATGAAGTGCTGCGTCAGCGTGACGGCGTCGGGCACCGCGCGGCGAAAATTCCGCGACAGATCGTAGATGCCGAGCGAGGTGGAGCGCGAGCCGAGCAGGAGGTTGTTCCGTGAGGCGGAGCAGATGGCCTGGTTGCAATAAGCGAGGTCGAAACGCAGGCCGCGCGCGGCGAGGCGGTCGATGTTAGGCGTTTTCGCCAGCGGGTCGCCGTAGCAGCCGAGCGCGGGCTTGAGGTCGTCGATGCAGATCAGCAGCACGTTCGGCCGGGGCCTTTCTTCAGCGGGGGCGGTGAAGGCGCAGAGAAGCAGGGCGGCGAAGGCGGCGAGTCGGTGGCGTATCATGGATGGTTCGGTGTGGCGATGGCGGCTTCGCTCCGACGGGATGGTCGGCAAAGGGTTCACGGTTTGCCGGGGAAGGGCGGCCTGCCCTCGGCGGCAGACTGGAACGCCGCGGGTGAATCGATGCCGGCGCCGGGGTCGATCTGATCGGCGAGGTGGCGGTCGAGCGCCTCGGCGAGACGGGCCTTGGTGGCGGCGTGCGCGGGATCGGCGGCGAGGTTTTCCATCTCGAAACGATCCTTGGCGGTGTGGTAAAGCTGCTCGGCCGGGCGGTGCAGAAAGCGTTCGACGAGCTGCAAGGTCCGCGGGTTGTCCGCGGCGGTGAAGAGCCAGGATCCCCAATAGGGATTGTGGTCGGTGCGGCCCATGAGGTGTCTTTCGATGTAGAGGCGATCCGGCGTGAGATTGCGGATGTAGCGCCAGTCACCATCGGTGATGGAGCGGATCGGATAAGGCGGCCCCTCGGGATGATTGTGGTGCAGGCCGTAGGCGTATTCGCGGTGGCGGTCGCTCTCGTCGCGCAAGACAGGGAGGAAACTCGTCCCGTCGAAGGTCTCGGGATCGGGCTGGCCGCCGGCGACCTCGATGAACGTCGGCAGGACGTCCGCGAATTGCACGAGCGCGTCGGTGCGGCGTCCCGCGGCCACCACGCCGGGCCAGCGGACCATGATGGAAGTGTGCAGGCCGCTGTCCCAGTTGGTCCACTTGTGGCCGGGAAATTGCGCGCCCTGCTCGCTGGTGAAGAGCACCAGGGTATTCCGGGTGAGATTCTCCTTCTCCAACAGATCGAGCAGTTCGCCGACCTGGGAATCCATGTAGGTGATCTCGGCGAGATA
>CAZQUC010000590.1:0-2375 GCA_964596095.1 uncultured Enterobacteriaceae bacterium | reverse complement strand
CGTTCAGACCCGATCCGCACTGTCAGATAAAAGGACGAAAAGTCAAAGCGCGGCCACCGCGCGGATCGGAGACTCCATTCCATCAACCACCCCGACGGCCGCGGCATGACGCTTGTCGCGGAGGCGCTCATGGAATTGTTTACGTCACCCATGTCTTTCTGCCGGCGGTGCACGAAAGAAGGCACATTCCTTTTGCCGGATCGACGGGAACGAAACCTGCGGCTTTTGAATAAATGTGACTGATGAACGATAAGAACCCGCGTTGGCTTTTTCCTTGCTAAAAGAACATGAGCCATCAATTTTTCAGTTCCAAATGCGCCGCCGTCTTGCCCCTGCCGCACCGTTCCGCTGACTCTCCCTCCAGCCCGGTGACCGGCGCCGCGGCTTCCTTCGCCGACCCGCCGTCGCGGGAGCCATCCAACCTTGCATCGCCCCACCATGACGAACCGAGACTCTTATCATTTGCCTGGCGCCTGGGTCGGCCAAGGTGGCGTGTTGATGGGAGCAGGGATGTGGTCGTCCCTGTCGCGGGAGCCGACACGATCGGCGCTGGCTCCGACGCCGGCCGAGGCCGAAGGCCATAGCGGAGATCGAATGTTTCAACCGGCGGTGGGAGGACAGCCGTGTGGGCGCTCCGCACGTATCTATCCACTCTGCTCCCGCAGGGATCGCTGGTGGAAGACTGCCTCCAGGAAGTGGCGGCCGTGGCCTGGAAAAAGGCGCCGAAGGACAAAACCCAGCGGGATTTTCTGGCCTATTGCCTTGCCTGCGCCAAACGCATCGACTTGGCGTCGATCCAGAAAAACAAACTCGGACGGCTGCACCTGCTCGCGCCGGACGTGGCGCTCGCCCTGACGGACACGGTGCGGCGGCAGGAGGAGGAGCAAGCGGAGCCGGACCAGAGGATTCCCGCCCTGCGCCAGTGCCTCGACGGCCTGGACCCGCGGCAGCGGCGTTTGTTGGAGGCCCGGTATGGTGATGGCGGACGGGGAGTGGGAGAGGAGGCGAAGCGTCTGGAGCGCTCCCTCGATTGCCTCTACAAGCAACTGGAGCGGCTGCGTTCGGCCTTGCGCGCCTGCGTGGCCCGCCAACTCGGCAAGGAGGCCTGACCGCTCATGGACTCCATCGAACCGAATGCGGAACTGGCCCGGCTGGTCGCGCGCTACCAGGACCAAAGTCTGGATGCCGAGGGCCAGGCGAAGCTGGAGGCGCGCCTGCGGAATGATCCCGCCGCACGGGAATACTGCGCCACGTCCCTGCGCTTCGACGCCGCCTTGCGGGAAGCGTTGAACCCCCCGCCGCAGTTGGAGTGGACGGAAACCCGCAGGTTCATCTTCTCCGGCGGATCGCGTTGGGAATTGCAACGCCAGCAGACCGTGAAATTCGGCGCGACACCCGATGGCGCCCCGTCCGATCCCACCCGCCGCTTCCGGAGGCCCGGGCTGTGGCTTGTCGGACTCTCCCTCCTGACGATTCTCGGCGTGGCGGCCGTCACGCGTGTTCGGCGTGAGGCGCCCCCCGCTCCCGTGACCTTGCGCAATCCCGGCTTCGAGGGAGCCGATCTCTCGTTCAATCGGGAAGGACAAAACACCGCCTTGATCGATTGGCAGGACTTTTTTCCCACGCCGCACGCCACGGTCGCGGAAGCGGCGCGGGTGTCCCAAGGCACGGTCTTCGCCAAAGCCGGCCGCAACGTGGCCGAGGTGCCCGCGGGCTACTGGCTGACCCAGCGCCTGCTCCGGGCGGATGGCCAGCCCGTGCTAGCCCGCCCCGGCCAACGCCTCCGCCTCAGTGGCTGGGCCTTGAAGCGCGCCAACCAGCCTTCCTGCATCCTGCGCGGCTCCTTGCGCTTCGTGGCCAGCAACCGGCCCGGCATGATCCAGTTCGAGGCGGTGCGCGTCCAGGTCTTGCTGGCCGGCAAGGGCTGGCAGCCGTTTCAATTGGAACTCACCCTGCCGGAAAATCTCACCCTACCCGCAAGCCACGTCGATCTGGAGATCCCCCTCCCCCTCCACTCGACCTGACCGGCCGGCCCCTGAGCCTGTCGCTCGACAACCTATCTCTCGAAGACCTCTTTCTCAACGAGTTGATTCTCGATAGCCTTCCGTTCAACAACCTGCTTCTCACGAACCTCAGCATCCCCAGTGTGTTGTGGCTCGATGAGTTGAAGCTCGAGGAATTGCCCCCCGCGCCCCCGCGGTAAGCGCGTTTTGGAGTGCGGGGGCTTGCCCCCGCTTTTCGGCTCACCGGCTTGCCGGTGAGGCGTGGTATTTTTCCCGCGGCCCTTTCTCCTCGCCACGCCGCTCCCCGTTCCCCGCCCCGAGGGGCGAGCCCCTCTCCACCCCAGCGCGGACGGCTTGCCTCCGCTCTGGGGT
>CAZQUC010000589.1:0-2378 GCA_964596095.1 uncultured Enterobacteriaceae bacterium | reverse complement strand
GCGCTCATCTCTTCGATTCGCCAGCTGTCCCTTAGGACAGGGTAAAAAGAGGCGCACTGTCTCATGCAAAAAGACACCAAAAAGGCCGCCCGAGAGTGGGAAAAGGGGCCGTGGATGCCTCACGTAAAAAGAACATCATCATGGAGTGCCACCAGCGATGGGCACCAATTTCAAAACACGAGATTTCGCAGCGCGTCCGTGCCCCTTACCGGCACGCGACGACGAAAGAGGAAAAAAGCCGGCCCCCTCATTTACAGCCCCGAGGTCATGGAACAGGGGCGAACGGCCCTGATGGGCCCGTCTCCTCCTGATCAAGACACATTGGACGCCTTCCGCGATCCGCTCACCGGACACGTCATCACTTCTTCTTCGGCGACTCGATAAGCTTCACCAGCACGCCGGCCTGATCGCGCAACCTCTGCACGTCCGCTTCGGTGAGGGCGGCGCCTTCCGGCTTGTTGAGGATGTCGTGGAAAGTCGCCAGCGAGGCGCGGACGGCGGCGACCGGATCCTGATCGCGGATCTTGGCCGGCAAATCCTCCAAGCCGTATTGGAAATACTCGATGAGGTCGGGCCGGGCGAGGGTTTTGGCTTTTTCCGGCGTGAAGGGCTCGAGCGCGGCGGTGGCGGAAATCTGCAAGCCGCGGATCCAGCCGCCGAGGCTGATGAGGTGGGCGATCTCCTGATCGCGCAGCAGCACCATTTCCGCCTCCACATCGACCTGGGTGCGGGACAACTCGTCCTTCAACGTGTCCCAATCGCCGCCGACGCTGTTTTCGATGATGGTCTTGGTGTGGCGGCTGATGCGGTCGCCCGCGCCGAGCACCTTGGCGTGCTTGAGCACGCCGCGGCCGACGTCCTCGAACTCGGAAATCTTCTCCGTGGTCACCATCAGGAAGCCATCGGCGATCAACATGCCGAGCGACAAGGCCACCTGCGCGCGGTCCTTGGGCGTGTCCTTGGGCAGGTCGCGGCGGAGTTTTTCGTAAGGCAGCGGCCCGAGCTTGGCGAGATCGCCGAAGAGTTTCTTGATCGACGGCGCGGTGAAATCATTGACCCCGAATTCCTCGCGCACGTGCTCGTCCTGAAGCAAATCCTCGGGCACCTGCGGCTCGGTGGGCTCGGGGGCTTTTTTCCGGACGGCTTTTTGCGCCGGAGCGACCGGCGCCAACGCCAGCGCGGCGAGGGCGGCCGTCACGGAGATGATGTGAGAAAAACGCATGGAATGAACGATCGGGGGAAAGGTGGACGCGGCGGACGCGGTGAGGCCTTCCGGTGAGCGGCCCAGCGTCGCACAGGGCGAAAACTTTGCACGGGGAAAAATGCCCGCCGCCTCGCGCGTCTTCTGGAGTGCGGATGGCTTGCCTCCGCTTTCCCTTCGCCGGGCGGGCCGGGCGTTTTTTGGCGAGAGTCGCCATCCTTTTTTTGAGCGTGCTTTATCCACGCCTCGTCGGGTGCCCGCCTCGAGGGACAAGCCTCTCTCCTCCCCAGAGCGGAGGCAAGCCTCCGCTCTCCACATCATCAGCGCGCCGGTTTTCCGAGGCCGCCGAGGAAACTGAAGAGATCGCGCAATTCCTCGCGCGACAGCCCTTCAACCAACCCGGCGGGCATAAGGGAGCCGAGGGATTTTTCTTCCGCGAGGCTCTCGCGGGGAAGATGCCGGGTTTCACCGGAAGCGGGATCGCGCACCGTGAGGCCGCGCGCGGTGGCACCCTGCCGGTAGCCGACGGCCACTTCGCCATTGGTGAGCGTAAGTTGGAGCGCTTCGTAACTTTCCTTGATCTCCTTCTGCGGGGCGAGAACGGCGCCGATGATGATCTCCAGCGGTTGGGCAGTGCCGAGGCTGTCGAGCGCGGGACCGATTTTTCCACCCTCGCCGCCGAGGGAATGACACGCGGCGCAAGCGAGTTCGGCGCGGTGGTAAATGGCCCGGCCGCGCGCGGGATCGCCGTGGGCTTTGACTTCGGCGGCGAGTGCGACGGCAAAGTCCTGCGACCACCCCCAGCGGCGGGCAGGCAACGCGGCCGCGGGCGCCAAGGCGTCGCTCAGGTCGTCGTGGAGCAGGCCGCGTTCGTTCATGGCGCGCACCAAGGCGCGGGCGCTTTCTTGAGCGGGCGCCTGCTGCCGGAAAGCGGCCGCCAACGCCGCCGCGCCGTCACGGCGTTGGAAAAAGGCCGGCAACATCCACGCCGCGTCGTCCACATGGTCGTCGGTGGCGAAATGCCGCGCGGCCAAGGTGGCGGCGGCGGCGGGGTCCAACGCCACCAAACCGGCCAAGGCTCCGGGTGAAGTGGCCGCACGGGTGGCAAGCGTGGGTTTGAGATCGGCGACGCCCCACAGCCCCACCAACCGCAACGCCCCCTCACGAATCGCCGGCG
>CAZQUC010000588.1:0-2388 GCA_964596095.1 uncultured Enterobacteriaceae bacterium | reverse complement strand
GACAGCAGCAGCGCCGCCGCAGTTTTCCCGACGCGGGTGGGAAACGCGTGTTTCCGCCACAGCACGGTGATGGCGGCGAAGGCCGCGAGGGAGATGCCGCCGAAGATCCAGTTGGAATAGACGCCGCCGTTGAATTTCCCGAACGCGATGCCGGTATTGTGCAGACGGTGCAGCCAGAAAAAATCGGGAATGACCTCGATGGCCTCGCCTTGGCCATGTTCATCCGGCGGCGCGAAACGGCGAACCACCCACCATTTGGTGAGTTGGTCGAGCACATACAAAGGAAGCGACAGGGACAGGAGCCAGCGGTTCATGGGATCAGACGGAGGTGGAAACGTCGCGGGCCTCGCGTTCGAGAGGCGCCTCGGCATAGCCGAAGGCAAGGCATTCGGCAAGGTAGCGGTGGAGAAACGGCCGCAGGCCGCCGAGGCGTTCGCACTGCGCGGTGTGGACGAGTTCGTGAGCCAGCACCGCGGGGCGCGCCCACGCCGGATGCAGAAAAATCGTGTGCCCCAAACACAGCCCGATGCTTTCCAACGCCGGAAAGCCCAGACGCGAGGCCAGCCGGTGCAACCAGCGCGGCCCCGGCCAGGGCATCGTTGGCGTGAGGACCACGCGCACCCGCTCCGGCGCGGCCACGCCGAGTTGAGTGGCGAGGGCCTGCTCCACCGGGGTGAGCGTGCGGCCGATAGGCCCTATGGGGCGCATGATGCCTATATGGCCTATCGCCCGCGACGCCCACGCGGCCGCCAGCGGCGCCACTGGCCACAACACGACCCGCCAGACTGTGAGCGAAATGGACATGGCACGCGAAAGTCTGTCAGGCGAAGGCCGGCAGCAGCGACACCACCTCCGCGCAGCGGCGGCACAGCGTGGGGTGCGCGGACACGGCGCCGACATCGGCGACGTGACGCCAGCAGCGGTCGCAGCGGGCGTGCGTGGTTTTGCGGGCGGTGGCGCGTGGTTCGGTGGCGTCGGGATCAACGACGATCGTGAGATCACTGAGAATGAGAAATTCGGACACCGTTTCGAGGTCATCTTTCAGCGCCGCCAGCGGATGGGCCGCGGGCAGCGTGAGGGTGATGGCCGCTTCGTTATTGGAGCCGCATTCCTTGGCCTGCCGGAGTTTTTCGATCTCGCGCTGGATGACTTCGCGCGCGGCGAGCAACGCGTCGATTTTCGGCGTGGCACGGGCCTCGGCGAAGGCGGGATCGGCCGCGGGAAAATCCTCCAAATGCACGGAGTCGGCGTTCCCGGCGAACTCCCACGCCTCGTCCGCGGTGTAGGCGAGGATGGGCGCGTAGAGACGGCACAGCGCGTCGAAGACCCGATGGATAGCGGTCTGCGCGCTGCGACGGCGCGGGCTTTTTTCCGCGTCGCAATACAGCCGGTCCTTGAGCAGATCGATATAGACCGCGCTGAGATCGACGGCACAAAATTGGTTGAGCGCGATGAAGACGCGGCGGAACTCGAACGCCTCGTAGGCCGCGCGGCACTCGGCGACCACGGCATGGAGCTTTTCCAGAATCCAGCGGTCCACCAACGTCAGGTCGTCGTTCGCCACGGCGTCGGTCGCGGAGTCGAATCCATGCAGATTGCCCAGCAAAATGCGCAGCGTGTTGCGCACGCGGCGGTAGGCGTCGGTTGTTTGCTCGAAGAGCTTTTCTGAAAAGGGAACTTCCTGCAACGGATCGACGCTGGCCGCCCACAGCCGGATCATGTCCGCGCCGAACTTGTTGTAGAAAAACTCGGCGTTGATCGGCTTATCACCGGATTTGCTGATTTTGTTGCCGCTGGTGTCGGTGACAAACCCGTGGGTCAGCACCTTTTTATATGGTGCCGTCCCACGCACGATGATGCTGAGCATGAGCGAGGATTGGAACCAGCCGCGATGCTGATCCGTCGCTTCCAGATAAAGATCGGCCGGCGCGCCGCCGAGCGCGGGATGGCGGTCGAGCACGGCGACGTGGCTGGAGCCGGAATCGATCCACACGTCGAGCGTGTCGCGGCCCTTGGTGGCTGTGTTAGGCAAGCCGACGAGCGCGGCCCATTCGGCGTCGGATTTTTCATACCACGCGTTGGTGCCGAGTTCGGCGACGACCTCGGCGACCTTGCGCGCGATCTCGGCGCTGACGATCGGCTGGCGCTTTTCATCGTAAAACACCGGCAGCGGCACACCCCAAGTGCGCTGGCGGCTGATGCACCAGTCGGGCCGCGCCTCGACTGTGCCATAGATGCGGTTGCGCCCCCACGCGGGCAGCCACTCGACCTCGTCGATGGCCTCCAGCGCGCGCGGCCGCACGTCGTCGATGCGGATGAAAAATTGCTCGACCGAGCGGAAGATGATCGGCGTCTTCGAGCGCCAGCAATGCGGATACTGGTGGACGT
>CAZQUC010000587.1:0-2395 GCA_964596095.1 uncultured Enterobacteriaceae bacterium | reverse complement strand
GGCGCTTCCAATAGCCGAGCGCCAGCCCGGCGCCGCCGGTGAGCAGGTCGCCGGCCACGCCCACCGGGCAGGGCAGGCCGTGTTCATCGACCACGAAGACCGACGTGCCGGTGATGGCGCGGCCGATGGGCAGCGCGGCGCGGGCCGCGTCCTCGGGCGTGATCGGGTGGCAGCAAGTAAACGTGGTGTTTTCGGTCGGGCCGTAGCCGTTGATGAGCCGCAGCGCGGGGAAGCGCTCCAGCACGCGCCGCGCGTGGAGCGGGCTGACCACGTCGCCGCCGGTCAGCAATTCGCGCAGTGGCGCGAGATCATCCAGCCGCTCATCGACCATGAGTTGGAACAATCCGGCGGTGAGCCACAGCGAGGTGACGTCGAACCGTTGCAAGGTCTGGCCGATTTCGCTCAAGCCGAGCGTGCCCGGACGCGGCAGCGCGAGCCGGCCGCCATTGAGCAAGGGCGCCCAGATTTCCAGCGTGGAGGCATCGAAGGTCGGCGGCGCGAGTTGCAGCCAGGTTTCCTCGTCGGTCATGCGGGCGAACGATTGGCCGCGCACGAGCCGGGCCACCGCGCGATGCGGGACCACCGTGCCCTTGGGCGTGCCGGTGGAGCCGCTGGTGTAGAGCAAATACGCGGGCGCATCCGGTGACAATTCCACGACGGGCGGCGCGACGGGGTCGCCCGCGGGTGGCGTGCTGGCGCCAATCTCGAAAATCATCACGGTCGAGACCTGCTCCAACCGGCCGCGCCACGCGGGCGAGCACAGGGCGACCGTGGCGTCGAGATCGTTCAGCAACCACACCAGCCGTTCGTCGGGATACGCCGCGTCCAACGGCACGTAGCCGGCCCCGGCCTTGAGAATGCCGAGCAGCGACGCGATCAAGAGCGGGCCGCGCTCGACGAGGAGCGGCACCCATTGGCCCGGCCGCACGCCGGCGGCGATGAGATTGCGGGCGAGGCGGTTGGCGCGTTGGTCGAGTTCGGCGTAGGTCCAGGAGCCGTCTTCCCACACCAACGCGGTGGCGTCCGGGGTCCGCGCGGCCTGGGCCGCGAACAATTCGTGGATGACCCTGCGCTCGCTCGGAAACGCTAGGCGCTGGCCGCTCAGCCGCTCCACGGCGTCGAGGCTGAGCACGGGCAATTGATCGATGGTTCGCGCCGCCGCGCCGTCGGCGATGACCGCGTGGAGCAGGGTCGCGAAGCTCTCCATCCACGACGCCACCGTGGTCTCATCGAACAAGGCGCGCTGGTATCCGAGTTGCCAGCGCAACGCCTCGCCGTCCTGAAGGACAAAGAGCGCTAGTTCAAAGGCGAGCTTGCGTTTGGCGTTCGGCTCCAGCGTGGCGTCGAGGTCGCCCCACGACGACGTGGCGCCGACGGCTTCGAAGGTGAAGGTATTGGTAACCAGGCTCGGCCGGCCAGGAGTGCGCGGCAGCGACACGGTCTGATACAATTGGCCGAGCGTGAAATCCTGATGATCGGTGGCGTCGGTGAGTTGGTTTTTGGTCTGCGCGAGCCATGCGGCGACGGTGGGCAGTCCGTCCGAGGCCGTGCCCGCCGACACGCGCAAGGGCAGAAAGTGGACCTGATGCGCGATGGCGTCGATCAGCCCCGACGCCATCTGGCCCGCCACCGGCGTGCCCACGATGATGTCGCGCGCGCCGCTCAGCCGGTGCAGCAGCAGTTGCCACACGGAAAGCAGCACGGCATTGGCGGTCAGTTTTTCCCGGCGGCAGAAGGCTTTCAGCGCGGTCACCGTCGTGGGATCGAACGCGCCGCGCAGCGATCCGGCCTCCAGCGCGGGCGGCGTGGCGCGCGGCCGGTCGGTCGGCAGGTCCAGCGGCGCGGGCGCGGTGGCGTATTCGCGTTGCCAGTAGGCGGCGGCTTCGGGCTCGCGCTCGGCCTCCACCACTTCGCGCAAGCGTGGCGCGGGCGGCAGGGTTTCGCCGCGATACAAGGCCGCGAGATCATGCGCCAGCACGCCGAAGGACCAGCCATCGCAGAGCAAATGGTGCGCCGTCAGCACCAGCGCGTGGTCCGCCTCGCCGCGCGTCACCAGCCGCGCCCGCCACAACGGCGCGCGCGACAGATCGAACGGGGTGTTGAATTCGGTCGTGACCAACGCGTCCCACGCCGCGTCGTCGGCATCGCCCAACGTCCGCCGGGACAACGGCAGCACGTCGATGACCGGCTCCACGATCTGCCGGACCCCGCCCTGGCCGTCCGTGACGAACCGCGTGCGCAAGGCGTCATGGCGCGCGGCCAACGCGGCGAGCGCCTGCTCCAGCCGCGCCTCATCCAACGGCCCGCGCAGTCGCAGCGTGATCGATTCATGCGCGGCCACGGAGAACGACGGATCGAGTTGCGTCGAAAGAAACAACTCTTCCTGCTCCGGCGT
>CAZQUC010000586.1:0-2414 GCA_964596095.1 uncultured Enterobacteriaceae bacterium | reverse complement strand
AAATCGGCCATCCAGGCGAGGTCGTTCAGCGTGTCGGTGGTGGCGGCGTAGAGGGCGCTGTGGAGCCCCTTTTTGCCAATGGGCCGGGCCACGACGTAATCGCGGTCGAGGAACGGCTGCACGGCCCAGCGCGGCAGGGCGGCGAGGCCGCGGCGGCTGGCGACGAGTTGCAGGATGGCCACGGTCAACTCGGTGGCGCGGCGTCGCGCGGGGTCGATGCGGGCGGGGATCAAGACCTCGCGCATGATGTCGAGGCGGTCGTCGGGAATGGGATAGGTCACCAGCGTCTCGGTGGCGAAATCTTTCGCCGTGAGGTAGGGCTTCCGGGTCAACGGGTGCTCCTTCGCGAGCAGGGCGGAGACTTCGTAGCGGAAGAGCGGATGATAGACGGTGTGCGCGCGTTTGAGGGCATGGGAGACGATGACGAGTTCGGCGCGGTCCTCGTGCAGCAGGCCGACGGGATCGGCGTGGAATCCGGACACCAGATCCAGCTCCACCTCCGGCCAGCGCTCGCGGAAAGCGTCCATCGAGGGCATGAGCCAGTCGAAGCAAGAATGGCATTCCACGGCGATGCGCAATTGCCCGGTGTGGCCGCCGGCGATGCGGGCCACATCGCGCTCCGCTTCCGCAAATTGCCGCTCCAGGTCGCGCGCCAGTTGCAGCAGGCGCTGGCCGGCCGGCGTCAGCTTCAGTGGCATCGTCTTGCGCTCGAAAAGCGGCAGGCCGCACATCTCCTCCAGCGCCTTCACCTGGTGGGAAACGGCGGGCTGGCTCAGGTGCAGACGCGCGGCCGCCTTCGACAGGCTGTGGGTGTCGGCGATGGCGGAAAGCGTGCGGAGATGACGGAATTCCAGCGGCGTCGGGGCGTGGGCGAACATAAATCTGGCGAAAGTTGAGTGGGATCATAATGAATTGGCCGAAAGTGGCTGCGTGGCAAGCCTGATCGGGCATGACCACCATCAAAACACACAACCTGGGCTACCCGCGCCTGGGCGAGCATCGCGAATTGAAGAAAGCCACCGAGGCGTTCTGGAAGGGCGAATTATCCCGCGAGGACCTCGAAGCCACCGGACGGCGGCTGCGCGAAGCCAACTGGAAAAAGCAACAGGCCGCGGGCATCGACCTCATCCCCGTCAACGACTTTTCGTTTTACGACCAGATGCTCGACCAGAGCTGCTTGCTGGGTCACGTGCCGCCGCGCTTCGGTTGGACGGGCGGTCCGACCGACGTGACCACCGTCTTCACCATCGCGCGCGGCACGCCGGGCGGGGTGTCGCCGACGCACGAATCCCACGGCGGTGACTGTGGGTGCGGCGGCCATGGCGCGGCGGCCACTTCCGCCGGCGAAATGACCAAGTGGTTCGACACCAATTACCATTACATCGTGCCGGAATTCCGCGCCGACACCACCTTCGCGCTCAGCGGCCGCAAGGTCTTCGACGAATTCGCCGAAGCCCGCGCCCTAGGTCTCAACGCCAAGCCCGTGCTCATCGGGCCGGTGACCTATCTATCGCTCGGCAAGGTGCAGGATGAGGCGCATCCCGACTTCGATCCCTTCACCTTGCTCGACGGGCTGGTGACGGTTTACGAGGAAATCCTGCGCCGCCTCGCCGCCGCGGGTGCGACCTGGATCCAGCTCGACGAGCCGGTTTTCGCGCTCGATCTCGACGACCGCCAGCGCCGCGCCTTCGCGACCGCCTATGAACGTCTCGCCCGCGCCGCTGGCCCAGCCAAGCTGCTCGTCGCCAGCTATTTCGGCGCGCTGCGCGACAATCTCGACGCCTCCCTCGCCCTCCCGGTGGCGGCGCTGCATGTCGATCTCGTGCGGGGGACGGAGAATTTCGACGCGTTGCTCGCCGCGTTTCCGCCGGACAAAATTCTCTCCCTCGGCGTGGTCGATGGCCGCAATATTTGGAAGAACGATTTCGACGCCTCGCTCGCCGTGTTGAAAAAAGCGCGCGCCGCAGTGGGCGCGGACCGGCTCTGGGTCGCGCCCTCGTGCTCGCTGCTGCACGTGCCGATCACGCTCGCGAACGAGCCGGCGCTCGACGCGGAGTTGCAAGACTGGCTGGCCTTCGCCGATCAAAAGCTGGAGGAAGTGGTGACGCTCCGCCGGCTGCTGGACGGGGTGGGGGACGAGGCCGCGCTCGCCGCCAACCGCGCCGCGGCCGCCGCTCGCCGGATCAGCCCGCGCATTCACAACGGCTTCGTCAAAGCCCGGCTCGCCGCGGTGAGCGACGCGGATTACGACCGCGTCTCGCCCTTCGCCGCGCGCCAGCCGCGCCAAGCCGCCAAGCTCAAGCTGCCGGAGTTCCCCACCACCACCATCGGCTCTTTCCCGCAGACCGCCGAAGTCCGTTCCGCCCGCGCCCGCTGGAAAAAGGGCCGGCTCGGCACGGCCGATTACGAGACGT
>CAZQUC010000585.1:0-2422 GCA_964596095.1 uncultured Enterobacteriaceae bacterium | reverse complement strand
GGCGCTCCTTCGTCGCGCCAACCCTGGGCTGGAGGACGAGGCCCCGTTGGGGCCTGTTCCGCACCGGTTGCCTTTGGTTCGACGCGCCCGCCACCATGTGCGCCAGATAGCCGCGGCCGTTGGGGCTTGCTCCGCACCGGTTGCCTTTGGCTCTTCGGTTTCCGGTTATCGTTTTGTTGTTGGTCCCCGGTTGCCGCTCGCTTATCATTTCCTTGATGAAACCACACGCCCCCACGCCGGCTTATGCCTTCAACCGCCGCGCCTTTCTCGGCCGTTCCGCCCGGGGGCTGGGATCGCTGGCGTTGGCGTCGTTGGTGAATCCCGGCCTGTTGCGGATGGCCGCGGCGGCGAACCAACGGGGCGGGGTGGTCGATCCGTTGCACTTTCCGGCCACGGCGAAGCGCGTCATCTGGCTGACCATGGCGGGCGGGCCGTCGCATCTGGAGACCTTCGATCCCAAGCCCAAGCTGGCCGCCTTGCACGGGCAGCCGATGCCGGAGAGCTTCACCAAGGGCAAGCAGATCGCCCAATTGCAGGGGCAGAAACTGGTGTGCTTCGGGCCGCAGTTCGGATTCCAGCGTTTCGGGAAATCGGGCACGGAAATCTGCGAGCTGTTTCCCCACATCGGATCGGTGATCGATGACCTGTGCCTCGTGCGGTCGATGACCACCGAGGCGATCAATCACGATCCGGCGCACATGTTTATCAACACCGGCTCGCAAATCGCGGGCCGGCCGAGTATGGGGGCATGGGTCACTTATGGCTTGGGCAGCGAGGCGGAAAATCTGCCCGGCTTCGTGGTGATGACTTCGCTCGGCAAAGGCGGGCAGAACCAGCCCATCGCCGCCCGGCAGTGGGCCGCGGGCTTTCTGCCCAGCCGCTTCCAGGGCGTGCCGCTCCGAGGCCAGGGGGATGCCGTGCTCTATCTCGGCTCGCCGCCCGGCATCGATCGCGAGCGGCAGCGCGACATGGTCGGCGCCATCAACCGGCTCAACGCGCATCATGATGCGGTGGTGGACGACCCGGAGATCGCCACCCGCATCGCGCAATACGAAATGGCCTTTCAAATGCAGGCCAGCGTGCCCGAGCTGATGGATGCGCGGAACGAGCCGAAAAGCGTGACCGACCTCTACGGGTGCGCGCCGGGCGATGGCTCGTTCGCGTCCAATTGCCTGCTCGCGCGCCGGCTCGTCGAGCGAGGGGTCCGCTTCGTGCAGTTGTATCATAAGGACTGGGATCACCACGGCGGGGTGAAGGAAGGCGTCCGCTTGAAGGCGCTGGAAGTGGACCGCGCCTGCATGGCGTTGATCACCGACCTCAAGCAGCGCGACATGCTGAAGGACACCCTGGTCGTGTGGGCGGGCGAATTTGGCCGCACCCCGATGAGCCAGGGCGGTGATGGGCGGGACCACCACAACGCCGGGTTCAGCATCTGGCTGGCCGGCGGCGGGGTGAAGCCGGGCCTCGTCTATGGCGGGACCGACGAACTCGGCTACTCGGCCGTGGACCGCCCGATGGACGTGCATGACCTCCACGCCACCATGCTGCGCCTGCTCGGCATCGAGCACACGCGGATGACCGTCAAATTCCAGGGCCTCGACGCGCGCCTGACCGGCATCGCCGGCAACGTGGTGAAGGACTTGCTCGCCTGAAGAGCGCCCTTGTCGCCGCGACCGCACCGCTGGTCCGTGCCCAAGGTGCCTCGCACGTGAGAACAATCATGCGCCGTTCGGGGAGATGCGTGTCTCAACCATGAATCACGCGGCCGCCTTCACCGCCACGAGTCGTCGAGCTGGATAGTCACCGACCCTTCATGCGCATGAACGTCACTGGTTGTTCCTCTTTCGCAGATGGAGAACCCAATCGTCGGCCTCGCGTTCGGGTGGCCGAAACTCCCGGCGACCGGCGGGCACGGTGATGGGAGGTTGCTGGTGGTAGCGACCGCTTTCGGCGTGCAGCCACTCGACGTCGTAAGCGCCGGTGGCCAGTTCGACGTGATTGGTCCCGCCTCGAGGGAAATACGCGACATACTCGTGGCCGGGCCGGGCCAGCAGGACATTGTGGGAGGCGACCAAGTCGAGGTGTGGCGAGAGCTTCCAGTATTGCGTTTTGGTTGTGAAAAAATCGTGGAGCACGGTCAGGGATTGGGGCCGGAAGTTATCCACGTCCAGCGTTGTGAGGGTCCGGCGCACCGCCGTGCTGATAAATCCGGCGGCCACGTAACCTCCGGCCACCGCCGTCTTCCAGGCCTTCTTCCGCACGGTCGCGGGCTGATGGCATTGACGCGTGGTAAAGCTGTGTTCGGTTTCGTAGCCGGGCTCATATTGATAGCCGAATTCGGTATTGAGCACGGGTTTGTCCTGCGCGCGGTCATCGGCGATGCCGTCCTCCAGACCCGCTCCTTCAAATTCCCAGCCGGTCT
>CAZQUC010000584.1:0-2432 GCA_964596095.1 uncultured Enterobacteriaceae bacterium | reverse complement strand
CCTCACAAACCCGCTTGCGCCGCGCCGATTCCCGGCTTTTTCATGGAGCCACACCACATCATCCCATTCCGGGTCGCGCCGCCGCACGCCATCCGGGCTTTTTCATCTCAACTTACATGTCCGCCGCGACTCCGGCCACCCGCGTGGTGGTATTGGGTGGCGGGTTCGCCGGTCTGACCTTCTGCCAGACGCTGCGCGACCCGCGCTTCCAACTCACCCTGATCGACCGCCAGAATCATCACCTGTTCCAGCCCTTGCTGTATCAGGTGGCGACGGCGGGCCTCTCCATGCCGGACATCGCCCAGCCGCTGCGCTCCATTTTGGCGAAACAGGAAAACGTCTCCACCGTGATGGATGAAGTGGTGCGCCTCGATCTCCCCGGCCGCCGGGTCATCTGCGCCAGTCACACGTTGGAGTATGATTACCTGGTGATCGGCCTCGGCGTGAAGACCGGCTATTTCGGCCACAATGAATGGGAGGCGCACACCTTCGGCCTCAAGTCGCTGGAAGACGCGATGGCCCTGCGCCGCCAAGTCTTGCTGGCCTTCGAGCGCGCGGAGATGGAGGAAGACCCGGTCGAGATCGAACGACTGCTCACGATGGTCGTGGTCGGCGGCGGGCCGACCGGCGTGGAGATGGCAGGGTCGCTGGCGGAGCTGGCGCGCACCGTGCTCAAGAAAGATTTCCGCCGCATCGACCCGACCAAGGCGCGCATCCATCTCATCGAAGCCGGACCGAAGCTGCTCGGCATGTTCCCGGACGATCTGCCCGACTACACGGCCGCCTCGCTCGGCCGGCTCGGCGTGACCGTGCATACGAACTGCGCGGTCAAGAACGTCAGCGAAGGCGTGGTGGAAACCGCGCTGATGTCGATCCGCGCCGAAACCATCGTGTGGGCAGCCGGGGTGGAAGCCCACGGCATCGTGCAAGGACTGGAGGACATCCCGAAGGACCGCGGCGGCCGTCTTCAAGTGCAGCCCGACCTCAGCCTGCCCGGCCACCCCGAAGTCTTCGCCGCCGGTGACATCGTCAGCCTGGTGGACAAAAACGGCGTGCGGGTGCCGGGCGTCGCGCCCGCCGCCATGCAGATGGGCCAACACATCGCGCGCCTAGTCGCCCGCGACGCGCGGCACCAGGCCACCGCCCGCGCGCTGAAAACCGATCTACCCCGCGCTGCCTACACCTATTTCGACAAAGGCAGCATGGCCACCATCGGCCGCTCCAAAGCCGTGGCCGCCGCAGGGCCGCTGCGCTTCCGCGGGTTCATCGCGTGGCTGATGTGGCTCTTCGTCCATCTCATGTTCCTCATCGGGCTGCGCAACCGCGTCACCGTCTTCCTGCAATGGGTGTGGGCCTACGTCACGTGGGAGCGCGGCGCGCGCATCATCGCCGGCGGCCGGGCGAAGCACAATGTGTTGCGGAAATAGCGAGGGCGGTCTTCGGTGATCTCCTCCCGGCGAAACCCGGTCCTGCCCATGCGTGTGCTGTTTCTCTCCGCTCTCGCGCCGCTGCTGTCGTGGCTGACCGCGTGCTCGGCGCTGCGCCCCGCGGGACCGCCGCCGGTGTCCGAGCCGCCGCTGCGCGCCGCGCCCGCCGTGGTGAAAACCTATCAACCGGCGCAACGGATCACCATCCGCAGCCGGGCGGACATCCCGCGCGGCGTGGGCCGGGTCTATCGCGAAGGCCGGCAATTGGTGTGGGATGGCCAGCATCGCTGGCGGCTCGATGGCGGCCTGCTGCGGGGAAATTGCGATCAAGCCGAAAGCCAGGAAGCCTTGCTGGAAGTGCGGATGCCGCGGTTCACGCTGAAGAATTTCCGCATCCACGAATCGAAAAACGGCCTCACCTTCAAAGGCGACCACCCGCGCATCATCGGCTGCGTCTTTGAGAAAATCTGCGAGGACGCCATCAACCCGAAAGACTGCGCCGGCGGGCTGGTGGAACGCTGCGACTTCGCTCATGCGGAGGACAAGGTGATCCAACTCAACCGGTGCGCGGGCTGGATCATCCGCGACAACATTTTCCGCCAGGCCCGCAACGCCGTGCGCGCGATGGGCAGCGAGGTCGTGCTCGCCGAGGGCAACCGGTTTTACAACGTGGACACCGCCTATCACTCCACGCGCCCGACCGGCTTCATCCACGTGCAAGCCGACACCGACCTGTATGCCGGCGTCAAAACCCGCTACAAAACGGAAGGCGACGGCGCGGTCATCCGCGTGGCCGGCTCGGCGCACGCCGGGACTCCGTGATGTGAGGCGGCCATTCTGGCTGCGTCCGTCCCGAAGGGGCGGCATGGGTAGGGTGGCCATCCTGGCCGCCGTGGAAGGCGTCTCGCCTTCCTCCCAAAGCGTGCCCGCGGCGTGAACAGACTCCCTGCGGCGCCTCCTCCGGCGGGACGCCGGACGAGGCGGGCCAGAGGCCCACCCTACCCG
>CAZQUC010000583.1:0-2441 GCA_964596095.1 uncultured Enterobacteriaceae bacterium | reverse complement strand
AATAGCGGGCGGGCGCCCCGCGTGTCAATGGTTCTCAGTCTGGAGTGCGGAGGCTCGCCTCCGCTCTGCCGCTCACCGGCTTGCCGGTGAGTCGAAAACGGAGGGAGCAGGACAGAACACCGGCGGGCGCCACGGTGAGGGCGGATCGACCTCCCCCGCCCCGAGGGGCAAGCCCCTCACCCCCGCAGAGCGGAGGCGAGCCTCCGCACTCCAGAGGGCTCAGGTTGACGCCACCGCCGCTTCCTCGCGCAAGCGAAGCTGCCCGCAGGCGGCGTCGATGTCATGCCCCTTTTCGCGGCGCAGGGTGGCATTGATCCGTTGCGCGCGCAGCACGGCGGCGAATTCGTCCTGCCGGCGCTCGGACGGACGCCGCCACTCCAGGCCGTCCACCGTGTTGTAGGGGATGAGATTGATCTTGGCGGAGAGGCGACGGGCGAGGCGCGCGAGATGGCCGGCCTGCTCGGGCGTGTCGTTGACCCCGTCGATGAGGATGTATTCCAACGTCAGGATTTCGCGGCGTTTTTCCGCATAGTTCCGCAAGGCCGGCACCAGCACCTCCAGCGGATACTTGCGGTTGACGGGCATGATGCGGCTGCGCACCTCGTCGGTGGCGCCATGCAGCGAGACGGCGAGGCGGAATTGCAAGGTCTCCTCCGCGAGCTTGTTGATCTGCGGCACGATCCCGCTGGTGGAAAGGGTGATGTGCCGCGCGCCGATGCCGACACCCCACGGCGCGTTGAGAATGGTGATCGCCGCCATGACGTGGCGGTAATTGGCCAGCGGCTCGCCCATGCCCATGAAGACGAGATTGTCCATGCGCTCGCCGGTCACCGCTTCGGCCAGCAACACCTGCTCGACGATTTCCGCCGCGTCGAGATTGCGCGTGAGGCCGTTCAGCCCGCTGGCGCAAAACCCGCACGCCATCGCGCACCCGACCTGGGTGGAGACACACAGCGTGCGGCGGTCCGACTTCTCGCCATAGAGCGCGGGATTGGCCGGGATGACCACCGATTCGATGAACCTCCCGTCGCGCAGGCGGGAGAGAAATTTCCGTGTGGTGTCCTTCGCCCCCTGCTCGCGGGCGACCGCCAGCGTGCGGAGCACGAACGACTCGCCCAGCCACGCGCGCAGCCCGGCGGGCAGGTTGGACATGGCCGCGAAATCCGCCACCCGCTTGGCGAACACCCACTCCATGATCTGGCGCGCCCGGAACGCCGGCTGGCCGCGCTCCGCAAGCAGCGCCGCCAGCCCGTCCAGGCCCACTCCCGTGATGGCCGGTTTGTCCGCCACCGCTGCCCTCCTGTCACTCATCAGGCCGATCATAAGCCAATTCGGACCCGATACAACGGCGGTCCTCAGGGCGCCGCCGCCACCGCCACGCGCCGGGATTCCCGCTGCCGGTGCGCTGCAGCCCATCCGCGCTCGGAATGCGCATCGGCTTCGAAGGCTGCCCGCAGAGATCTGCCGACGTGATGAGAGGGCAGCCTTGGAGGGGTTTCATGAACGCGGCCGCTTGAAACGCTTCCGCGCCGCTTGGGCTTTCGCCCGGATCACGCAGCCCTCGGCGTGGTCATTGATCAGCCCCATCGCCTGCATGAAGGCATACACCGTGGTCGGGCCGACAAACTTCCAGCCGCGCTTTTTCAACTCCTTCGACAAGGCGACGGATTCCGCCGAGGTGGACGCGGTCAACGGTTCGGTCAGCTTGCCGGCATCGGGTTCGTAGCTCCAGATGAAGGCGGCCAGGGAGCCTTCTTGTTGGATCAGCTCAAGGACGCGCTGCGCATTGTTGATCACGGCTTCAATCTTGCCGCGATGCCGGATGATGCCCGCATCCTGGAGCAGGCGCTCCACATCCTTTTCGGTGAAGCGGGCAACCTTGTGGAAATCGAAATCGTGAAAGGCCCGGCGGAAATTCTCGCGTTTGACCAGGATGGTCCGCCAACTCAGCCCGGACTGGAATCCCTCCAAACTCAGTTTTTCAAACAGGCGATGGTCGTCGCTGACGGGAAAGCCCCACTCCGTGTCGTGATAGGCGGGAAATTCCGGCGCGAAACTGCACCAGTGGCAACGCGTTTTGCCGTCGGGACCGATATATGTCTGGCTCATGGTGGTTTAGGAAATCAAAAATTGCCGCCGTTCGTCGGCCACGAGAGGCGTCGGAGCGCCAGGGATTGTGCCCATATTCCCGAACAAGACAACCCTCCCCAACGTGCATGAACTCGTCTCCGTGCTGCAAGAACTGAGGCAGCTCGATGGTTGAGGAGCGGCGGAGTGGAATGAGAAGGCTACGGGGACGTGTCAGAGGGTCGGGGATTCTGCCCGATACACGCGGGACCTTGCGGCATTTCGGGACTTGCCGACGGCGGGCGGACGGGGTAAACGATGCGCCTGATTTTCACGCATGAACTGACACTTTTTTTCACAACCTGAAACCAAAG
>CAZQUC010000582.1:356-2441 GCA_964596095.1 uncultured Enterobacteriaceae bacterium | reverse complement strand
GTATCGGCCGGAGCGGAGCCGGCCAGCGTGGCGAACAGGAGAGCGGAGGACAGGAAGCAATGTGATGGTGTGTTCATGGCATGGCATGGGATGGAGGGACGCAAGGGTGTTTCCCCGTCAGGCTAGTATAGGGGGAGATTGGTTCTAGGGGAAAGCCCAAATCCGCAACGCTGGGAAGCCCCCCGGCGCATGCCGCCTCCAGCCGGATTTGTGCCACCGGAGGGCATTGATGAAGGATGGGGGATGCTGCTGGCGCGGGAAGGAAAAAAGGCAAGCGGGCCACGAACGGGGCGGGAGGGAGCGCCAAGGACGACGCATTTTTCCCTCGGCGATCACGGCGGCTTGATGTAGGGTGACTCTTGATCATGCGAACCGGAAGCCTGCGGTCATTCCCACGAGGGCGCCTGGTCCTGGCGGCGCTGGGGAGTGTCGTGCTGGGGCTCGGCGGGCTGGAGTCCGTCCCGGCGCAGGAGAAACCGGTGCCTGGGATCATGCCCCATCGCCCGGTCGCGCCGGAAACCTTGAGCAGCAGCCAGCAATTTCTGCTGCATGGCGCGACGCAGGCCGAGCGTGCGGCGGTGGTCACGGTGGCGGAGCAAATCCGGGAGGAATTTTCAGCCCTGCTCGACCGCCAGGAACCGACGCCGACGTCGGCCACCGACGCCCTCGACGCGCCCGCCACCCCGCTGGTCATCGACATCTGGCTGCAACCCGGCGTGCGCCCACCCGTGCAAACCAGACTCTACGTGGTGGAGGGCCAGACCGCGCCGACCCTGGGCCTGGCCGTGGAGCGGGCGGACCTGGCCGCGTCGGAGGAATTCCGCCGCGAGGTGATCCGCCTGCTGCTCATTGAGCGCATCGTGCGCGGCAACGAGGAGGTCGATTTCACCCGGCGCACGGAAGTCCTGCCGGCCTGGATCTTCGCCGGTGTGCGCGGCGCGCTGGACTACGCGCGCCAGGGCCGGCCCAGCGGGCGCTTCGCCGCGATGTTCAAGGAAGGGCTCATCATGCCCGTCGAGGACATCCTGGAGACCAATCCCGACCACTTGACCGCGCCGGAGCGCGAAGTGTTCGAGGTTTCCGCGTGCAGCCTCATCCTGTTGCTCAACGAGCAATCACAGGGACCGACGCGTTTCCGGCGGTTCCTTCACCGGATGCCGCGGCTCACGACCAGCCACGAGAATCAGCTCGTGCGGTCCTTTCCCGGCCTCGCCTTGTCCCAACACAGCTTGGAGAAATGGTGGGCGCTGCACACCGCCCAACTCGCGCAGCCGACGATCTACGAAAAACTCAGCGCCGCGGCCACCGAGGAACGGCTGGCCAAAGCCTTGGTCGTGCGGTGGCAACCGGAGAAGCCTCGGTCTGCCGACTCCGGCCTCGCGACCAAAGCCGCCGCCACCGGCTCCGCCGTCGGTCAATGGTTCAAGAAGCTTCTTCCCAAAAAGAAACCACCGTCGCCCGGCGCGCCCGCCACGGAGACCGCCGAAGCCCCCGTGCCGGTCGCCGCCGCCGAGGCCGCTCCGGAATCCGAGCCCAAGCCCGAGGTGGAAGTCATCCCCCTCACCGATCTCGACCGGCTCGCGCGCCTGCCCAAAGCCGGCCGCGAACGCGCCATCCAAGTCACGCAACTGGAACTGGCCGCGCTCGCCTTGCAGGCCTTTCCGTTGCATCAGCCGGTGCTTGATGGGTATCAACAAATCCTCGGCTCGCTTCTCGACGGCGATACCGCCCACATCCCCGCCATGATGGCCGACCTCGCTACCCGCCGCCGCGAATTGCTCGACACCGCCGCCGCCATGGAGGACCACCTCAATTGGTATGAGGCCACCCAGCGCTCCGGCGCCACCGGCGCGTTCGATGGCTACTTCCGCCTGCTCGACCAGCTTTCCCAGCCCCCTCCGCGCCTGCCCGATCCGTTTTCGCTCTATCTGGATGAAATCGAAGAGGAATTCCGCCGCTGACCCCGCGGCCCCCTCGCAAAAAATCCCAGGGTTTCCGCGCGCGGCGGTGATTAACCCTGTGGAATAAGGAGCCAGCCCCGACGGTCGCTCCTTCGTCCTTTCATCTCACCCGGAATATCCACTC
>CAZQUC010000582.1:0-346 GCA_964596095.1 uncultured Enterobacteriaceae bacterium | reverse complement strand
TTCGATCACGCGTTCTCGCCTGCTGCCTCTTGATTTACGGAACGGCTGCCGCCACCCCGCAAGTAGAGGATGTTCTTGAATATGAAGGCAAGATTTTTCGCATCGGTCGCTGGTTTGATGGTCTGCCTTTGGAAGACTACTTCAGAGCAGGACATGAGAAACCCCAAGAACTCCAGTCAGCCGGCTCACGATGCTGGCGCGGCTACATTGCCTTCTGGAAAGTCGCCTCGGGCAAATTGTGGCTGACCCAGCTTTTCATTTACGACGAGGAGGCCGATTTTCTGGCACTAACCCAGGTGCCGGATAAAATCATTCCCATCAGCAACATCATTCCGGATTCCGGACC
>CAZQUC010000581.1:0-2444 GCA_964596095.1 uncultured Enterobacteriaceae bacterium | reverse complement strand
TCCTGGCTGGGATTGACCGCCCAGACGATGGAATCCATCGCTTGCACGAGATCGCCGGAGGTCGCGCCGATGGCCTCGAACCGCGCGCGGGCCTGCGCCGGATCGTCGCTCTGCGCCGCGCCCAGCGCGCTGAGCAGGCCGATCTGGGTGAGATTAGCGCCGAGATCGTCGTGAATGTCACGGGCGATGCGCGAGCGTTCGCGTTCCAGAGCGAATTGGCGCTCGACCTCGCGCAAGCGGCGCTGCAATCGCCGGCGCGTGACGAACCGCGCTCCGCCCGCCACCGCCACCAGACCGAGCCCCGCGCCGGTGGCGACGGCCCACGGTGTTTTCCACCACGGCGCGAGCACGCGCAGCGCCACGTGGGCGGGCTGGGGGCTCCACGCGCCGCCATCGGGTTTGGCGATGACCTCGAAGGTGTAGGCGCCGGGCGCGAGATGCGTGTAGGTGGCGGCGCGTTCCGGGCCGGCATCGACCCACTCATTTTCCAGCCCTGTCATGCGGTAGCGGAAGCGCAGGCGCTCGGGAGCACCGAAGCTCGGGGCGGTGAAGGTGAAGGCGAGGCGCGACACGGAAGGAGGCGCCGCCAATGATCCGACGGCCCACGCGGCGATGGTTTCCGACCCCAAAGAAACGGTTTCCACCATCACCGGCGGGTTCACGGGCGGCGCGGCGAAATCGGCGGGATCGATGACCGCCAAGCCGGCCACCGTGCCGAAGCACAAGAGGCCGTCTTGGGTGCGCAGTCCCGCGGGATGATACCCGCCGGTGCATTCCAGGCTAGGCAAACCGTCGTCCAAGCCCAAGGCCAAGATTTCCAGCGTCTCAGCCGCGCCAGCGGCGACTTGCTCCAGCGACGCCTGCGTGACGCGGAAGACGCCGCCGTTGGTGCCGAGCCACAGGTGCCCGGCTCCGTCGTCGAGGATCTGTGAGATAACGGTGTTGGCGAGGCCGTGACTGGCGGTGTAGCTGAAAACGCGGCCGTTTTTCCACCGGGTCAGCCCGCCATTGGTGCCCGCCCACACCGTGCCGGTGGCATCCACTCGCAGCGTGCGGACGAAGTCGCTGGCCAATCCCTCGCCGCGCGTCCAGCGCGTGAGGTCGCCGCTGGTCCCCAGCCGCGCCACCCCCCGGCCGTTGGTCCCGAACCACAGCGCGCCTTCGGCATCCTCCACGAGGCTGGTCACGGGATGTCCGGCGAGGGGTTTGATCTCCGGCGGCACGATAAAAGCTTCATCCGCAAAGCACGCCGGGCCGCCGTCGAGCGTGCCGAGCCAGAGCCGTCCGTGGCGATCCTCGCAAAAGGCGGTGACGACCGAGCCGGGCAGCCCCTCCCCGGTGGTGAAGCGCGTGAGCCGCCCGCCGGTCAGCCGAAAGGCGCCCATGTCCGCGGCGCCGAGCCAGAATGAGCCATCCCGCCGCGCGAGCAGCGAGGAGATGGTCTTGGTTTCCAAATGGTAGCTTGGTGATCGCAGCCTCACGCCGTCGTCGTCGCGCCAGCGATTGAGTCCTCCGCCGTTGGTGCCGATCCAGACCGTGCCGTCCGCCTCCTGAGCGAGGGCCATGATACCGTTGTGGGAAAGCCCGTCGCGGGTGCTCAGCGTCCGCACCGTGCGGGCGCGCAGCCGGGTCAGCCCGCCGCCCGCGGCGCCGACCCAGAGGTGGCCTTCGCGGTCTTCGCACAGGGCGCGCAGGCCATTGGAGGGCAGGCCGTCATCCGTGGTGAGCGGCAACCATTCCGTGCCGCGCAGTCGCGCCAAGCCGCTCGCGGAGGTGCCGATCCACAGGTCGCCACCACGAGTCACGAGCAATTCCAGCGTATTGGAAGTCAATGTCGAATGACCTTCGCCGAACGTCGTCACCCGCCCCTCGGCGAACCGGCCGACGTAACCGTTCGCGCCGCCGAACCACAGCGCGCCCTGGTCGTCGGCCACCAATTCGCTGATCGACGAAAAGCGCGAGGGGTCGAGTTCCAGCGGCGGCTCGATCTCCTTCTCACCTTCAAGACACGCGAGCAAATCGCCCCGAAGCATCCACAGTTTCCCGCCGCTGAAGGCCAGGCGGGGAAAAAGACCGCGCATCACCAGGACGGGCGCTTCCCCGTCGTAGCCATGGAGCAACCCATCGGCCGTGCCGATCCATAACGAGCCGTCCTCATCCTCGGCCAAGGCCAGCACGGTATTGGCCGCCAGTCCCGTGCCGGTGGCGAGATGATGAAAGCGTCCGTGCTCCCAACGGGCCAATCCGCCGCCTTCGGTGCCGAACCAGAGCCGGCCCCGCCGGTCTTCGAGCAGGCAGGTGATGCCAAGGTTTTGCAAGCCGTGGCTTTCGCCGAAAGCGGTGAAGCGCCGTCCATCGAATCGCGCCGGACCGTTGGTCGTGCCCACCCACAGCCAGCCGTCGCGGGTCTGGCAGAGCGCGGTCACGGTATTGGCGGGCAGGCC
>CAZQUC010000580.1:0-2452 GCA_964596095.1 uncultured Enterobacteriaceae bacterium | reverse complement strand
CCCCCCAGAGCGGAGGCAAGCCGTCCGCACTCCAGAAGGCCTCACATTTGGGTGTAGCAGACGGAGGCGCAGGGCACGTCCCAGTATTGCTTCAACTCGTCGTCGAGCTTGAGCAGGCTGAGCGAGAGGCCGGCCATTTCCTGGCAGGTGACGTAGGGGCCGACGAGCGTTTTGTGGACTTTGATCCCGCGTTCGTTGAGCACTTGCTTCGCCTCCTTGAGCACGATGAGCAATTCCATCACGGTGGTGGAGCCGAGGCTATTGACGAGCAGGACGACTTCGTCGCCGGCGGCGAATTCCAAGTCGTCGCCGAAGATGATGTCGAGCAGCTTGGGCGTGAGTTCGGCGGCGGTTTGCATCGGGATGAGGCCGACGCCCTTTTCACCGTGAATGCCCATGCCGAGGCCGATGGAGTCTTCATCCAGCTCGAAGGTGGGCAGGCCGGTGGCGGGGATGGAGCCGGGGGCCATGGCGACGCCGACCGAGCGGGTGTTGTCGCGCGCCTTGGTGACGACGCGCACCAGTTCGTCGAGCGAGGACACGGTGGCGGCGGCGGCTCCGGCCAGTTTCACGATCAGGACCAGGCCCGCGATGCCGCGGCGGTCTTCCTTGCGGTCCGGCGGGGCGCTGGCCACGTCGTCCCAGATCAGGATGGTTTTGACGTCGATGCCTTCCTCGGCGGCGAGTTCCGCGCCCATGTCGAAGTTCAGCACGTCGCCGGCGTAATTGCCGTAGAGAAAGAGCACGCCGTTGCCTTGGTTCACGGCCTGCGCGGCTTCGAGCACGATGTCCGGCGGCGGGGCGGCGAAGATGTCGCCGCAGGCCGCGCCATCGGCGAGGTTTTTGCCGACGAGGCCGTGATAGATCGGCTCGTGCCCGGAGCCGCCGCCGACCAGCAGCGCGACTTTGCCGGGGCGGAGATCGTTCATGACAATGCTGCCGCGGCCGACTTTGCGGGCTTGGCCGTCATAGGCTTCGACGAGGCCGTCCAGCAATTCGGCGGCGCAGTCGTTGGGGTTGTTGACAACTTTTTTGATCTTGGGCATCGGGGATGCGGGGTTGGTGGTGTTCCGCGCCCGGGTGGCGGGCGAGCGGAGGAAATGATGGATGATGGGGGGCTGCCCAGTGAAGCGGACACCCTGCCGCTCCGTCAAGTGATTTGCGCCCGCGGGAGAGCCGCCGCGGCCCGTCGTTGGGATGGACCTGATGGACGCGATGGACGTGAAGCTCGCGGTTTTGCGCTTGTCGGCCATGGCGAGGGCGGCTCTGCTGGCCGCGCCGGCCCATGCGCTTCAAACTCACGCTCGCTTATGATGGACGACCCTTCGCGGGCTGGCAGAGCCAGCGCGGCGGCACGTCGGTGCAGGATGTCGTCGAAACCGCGCTCAACACGCTGGCCGGCCGCGCGACCGAGCCGTGGCCCGCCGAGGGCGAGTGGCTGCGCGTCCACGCCTCCGGGCGCACCGATCGCGGCGTGCATGCCCTCGGCCAAGTCGTGCATTTCGACGCCCCGGAAAGCGCGCGCCTCAGCGAGGCGGATTGGCATCGCGCGCTCAATGCCCTGCTGCCCCCCACCGTCCGCGTCATGCGCTGCGAGCGCGTCGCGCCGGATTTCCACGCGCGTTTCGACGCCACCGGCAAAGTGTATCACTACCGGCTTTGGCACGGCGAAATGCTGCCGCCGCTGGAATACGGTCTGGCTTGGCACCTGCCCGGCGTGCTCGATGAAATGGCGCTCCGCCGCGCCGCCGCCTTGTTCGAGGGCACGCACGATTTCACGTGCTTCTGCGCCAACCGGGGCGAACCCGGCGAGGCCGAACGCAGCAAAGTCCGCACCCTCACCCGCGTCGCCCTGCGCACCGACGGCGAATTGTTGACCCTCATTTTCGAAGGCGAAGGGTTCCTTTATAAAATGGTGCGTTCGCTGGTCGGCTCGCTCGTTCGCGTCGCCCGTGGCCGCGAAACCCCCGACCGCCTCGCCTCCCTCCTCGCCGATCCCACGCAAAAAAAACCCGGCTGGCAGGCCCCGCCCGATGGGCTGTCGCTCATGCGGGTGAGGTATGCGGATGTTTTATCCATCTCTCGATGATTCCGAACGTGATTCCGAACGTTTCCTTGCGAGCGGGAGAGCGGTATGGCATGGTTTCCCAGCATGAGCACGTTGCTGGAAATTGAAGAGGAGGTGGCCCGGCTGCCGGAGCCACAACAACGCGCTCTGCTGATGTGGTTGCAGCGGGTCGTCCAGTCACCGCCTGAGAGACCTCTCCCTTCTGGAACCGCCGCCCATCGGCAGGAGTGGCTGCGGCGTCGGGCGAAACGGCGCGAACAAGGGCGCACCAATCAAGTCGGAACCCCTCTCCAACGAATCATGGATGACCTGCGAGACGGCTGAACTTCATCATGGCCTATTGGGACACTTCCGCGTTATTGAAATTGTATCTTGCCGAGCCCG
>CAZQUC010000579.1:0-2454 GCA_964596095.1 uncultured Enterobacteriaceae bacterium | reverse complement strand
CGCGCCTCGCCGTAATGATGCGTCCACGCCACCGGCTCGGCGGGAAAACCCGCGACCTGCCCCCAGAACAACGGACGCGCCGCCGCCGCGAGCGGCCGCACCTGGTAAAGCGACCCGTGGGCCGCGAGCGTCGCGGGATCGATCCCGCGCGTGATCGGATGCGTCGCCGCGACCGGGTCAACCGTCACCGTCACTCGCGCATCCGGCCGATGATACCCGACGTTGTGGCCACCGAGCACGTCGGGCGCGAATGCGGGCCATGCGTCCAGCGCGGGATCGGCCACCGGCGCGCCGCTGCGGAGCACGAAGGCATGGTTCGCCGTGCGGATGCCGATCAACGGTTTGCCCGCCGCCACGTGCGCGCGCACCGCGTCGAGTTGCGCCTTCGGCGGGGTGCGCCGCCGCACGAAAACCACCAGCCCGTCCGCATTCCGCAAGGCCTCTTCCAGCCCGTCGAAATGATGCGGCGCCGGGTGGTCGCCCGGCACGAGGGTCACCTCGTAGCCGCGCGGCCGCAGTTCCGTTTCCGCGAATTCCGGCATCGTGCGCGCCGCCTGGTAATTGTCCGGGTCCTCCACCGTCATGATGACCAAGCGCGGCCCCGCTCCCGCCGCGAACGCCGTCAGCGCCAGCCACCCGCACAGGCCCAGCCTCCACCGCTTCCCTCGAAATGCCGGTTGCTTCATGGCTGGCCCTATAGCCTTTTCCGGTGCGCCAGGCATCCCGAAATGTGGAGTGAGCGCGAAGAGAATACTTTGCCTGAGCGGTTCTTGGAAGCACTGGCTCGGCAATGTGGGTTAGACCTGCCTCTTGGCGCCGCTTCTTCTGGTGAAAAAAGCCCAGGAGAGGGAAAGCAGAAACACCGTCCCAGACTCTGGAATCGTTCCGATATAGCCGATCGTGAGGGTGTGATCAGGTTCCACCCTCGATCCGGAGACACTGATCGTCGTGGGGATGAAGGTCGATTCTTGGGTGAAGTAGGAGAACGGAATATCAATCACGCCGGGGCCATTCAAAGCAAAAAGATCCTCGGAGAACGAATGGGAGACACCGTCCACGATGAAGTTGTAGAGTCCTCGCCACAGCCCCGGCGTCACCTGCGGGAAGACCAAACGAAAGGCCGTGCTGCCGTCTGCGAGCAGGTCAACGCCCGTTCCTGTGGCGAAGGTATAGGTCAGCGTGAAGTAGCCAAAAGAAGGGCTGACGAATTCAAACCGGCCGGCAAGGGGGTTGACCCGCGCGTCGAAAGGGATCCCTCCATTGCCTCCGAGAAGTCGTGAAACCTCCAGATGTCGTGAACCGGAGGCCACAGCCTGCGTGGGGAGAGCCTCCTGACTGATGGAGCCGGGGGATGTGAGGATCACCTCCCCGACGTTGAAATCATCAAGGATCACAGCCGCCGGGCAAGTGAACGTAAGAAGGCCGAGAAGAGACGCCATCAGCATGAAAAATCCACTGTATGGGTGATATGAGGTGCCATTTGATGATAAACTGTTCATAACGCATGGAAACGTGGGTGTTAAGGTTGAATCGAGATGATTGAGCACTCGAAAACGAAAAGTGTCTATGCGGATACATTGTATTTACATCATCCATTTTTCCAAGGTCAATTTTTACGTGCAGAAATTTTCGTTCATATAAACATCCATCATTTAACCATCTTTCATAAACGCCAACGGGCGCGATGGAGAACCATCGCGCCCGCGAGCATGGGGGAGAGAGCCGGAGGGGCTTAATCTTCCTGCACCGCGCGATAGAAGCGTTTCGCCTCGCCCGCGACCGGCGCGGCGGGATCGATGAACTCCTGGTTGCTGCCCGCCGGCGTGGCGAGGCCCAGGTCATCCCAATTCGCCAGGTCGCTCGACCCGAAGATGCGGAAGGTGCCTTGGGGGACATTCAGCAAGCGGACTTTGAATCCACCTTCGACAAACCCCACCGGCTCGATGGCGGGATCTTTCAGATAGACGGCGGTGAAGGGGAAGCCGTCGGCGAAGAGATCGAGCCGCACGATCCGATCGGGATCCACGTCCGGGAACCGCACGCCGCCCTTGATATCGGCGATGCCGTTGAACCGCTTGCCCTCGTCATCGGTCACCTGGATGAAGGTTTCCGGGACGCCGAGTTTTTCGGGATCGATCGCGGTGACGGTGAGGCCTCCGCCTGTTTGCGCCAGCACGGCGGTGAGCGAGCCATTCAGGACGAACCGGGGCACGGCCTTGCGGCGGATGGTCATTTCGGGATCACCCAGGAGCAGGTAGCCGAAGGTATTGTGGTCCCAGGCGCTGCCGCCGCCGCTGGTGGAGTAGGAGATAGCTTCCGCACGGGCGATCATGGGGCCGAGCCGGGTGTGGCCGGTTTCATAAATGGCCCGGAAGATACCCTTGGTCCGATGGTGGTTCTCGGTGGTGTAGGAATTGACGCTCGCGCCATAGTGGGCCACCGCGCCGCCGCCCT
>CAZQUC010000578.1:0-2456 GCA_964596095.1 uncultured Enterobacteriaceae bacterium | reverse complement strand
CCTCCCGCAGCAGCGAGCGCAATTCGGTGAGATTGAGCGTGCGGGTGAAGGCTTCTTCGCCGAGCACGCCGTGGGCGAGCGCGGCCTTGGCGGCCTGGAGGGCGCGGATTTTTTCTTCCAGGCTGTCTTTGATGAGCAGGCGGTAGGCGATGACGACACGGGTCTGGCCGATGCGGTGGGCGCGGTCGATGGCCTGGGCTTCCACGGCGGGATTCCACCACGGGTCGAAGAGGATGACGTAGCTCGCCGAGGTGAGATTGAGTCCCGCGCCGCCCGCCTTGAGGCTGATGAGGAAGATGGCGGGGCCTTCCGTGCCATTGAAGCGATCCACCAGCTCGCCCCGCCGCTCGGTCGCGCCGGTGAGCGCGAAGACAGGCACGTCGAACGGACGGACACGCGTGGCCAACCGTTCGAGCATGGTGGTGAACTGCGAGAAAATCAGCACCTTGTGCCCCTCGGCGAGGATCGGCTCCAGCAGATCGTCCAACGCTTCGAGTTTGGCGCCGGGAGTCCGGATGCCGGGATGAACGAGCGCCGGATCGCAGCAAATCTGCCGCAGGCGCATGAGACAGGCCAGCACATGGAAGCGCTCCTGTTGGAATTGCCGCTCGTCCTCGACAAGGAGCAATTGCTGCTGCGCTTTCTTCAACTCCGCGCGGTAGAGCACGCGCTGCGTCGCATCCATCTCGCAATACAAGTCTTCCTCGATGCGTTCGGGGAGATCGCGCGCGACCTGTTGTTTGGTGCGTCGGAGGAGGAAGGGGCGCACTTGTTTCGCCAGGTGGCCGCCCGCGTCGGGCGCGTCGAGGGATTCGATCTCGCGCTCGAACAAGGCGCGCGAGCCGAGCACACCCGGCACGGCGAAGGCCATGATCGACCATAGGTCGAGGAAGCGGTTTTCGATGGGCGTGCCGGTCAGGGCCAGCCGATGCGTGGCCTGGAGCGCGCGGGCCGCCTTGGAGGTGGCGGAATCGGGATTCTTGATGGCCTGCGCTTCGTCGAGGATGGCGGCGAGGAAGGACACCTGCTCCAGCTTGCCGGCGAGCTGGCGGAGTTGGGGATAGCTGAGAATGTTCAGCCCCGCCCAGCGCGCCTCGCCGGTGAAGAGGCGCAGGTCGCGGCTTTTCCACACGCGGACGTGCAGGCCGGGGAGGAATTTTTTCGCCTCGTTGCGCCAGTTGTCGGTGAGCGATTTCGGGCACACCACCAGCGCAGAGGTGGGGGAGGGGGAAGCGCCGGGCGCCGTGTTCCGCTCCCGCAGCCACGCCAGCCAGGCGAGGGTTTGCACGGTTTTGCCGAGGCCCATGTCATCGGCCAGCACCGCGCCGCAGCCGGACTGCGACAGCGAGGCCAGAAAGCGAAACCCTTCCGTTTGATACGGCCGCAACTCGGCACGGAAGCCGGAGGGCAGCCCGGGGGGCGCGTGCCGTTCGATTTCCTCCGCGCGGTGGTGCAGGCGGTCGCGGGTGTCGGCGGGCAGCAGATCGCACAAGCGGTCCTTGGCCAGATGCAATGCGTGGCAGCGACGCGGCTCGCTGGCGAATCCGCGCGGCCACAAGCCCGCGGCGGTCAGACGCTCGACGGTGGCGGCATCGGTTTCATCGACGAGCCGATGCGGCCCTTTTTTGCCGAGTTCGACCCAAGCGCCTTCCGCGTCGAGCAGCGCTTTCAGTTCCAATGCGGTGAGCGTGGTGTCGGAGACGTGGCGGACGGCGCGAAGATCGAACCAGTCAGGCCCGTCCTCCGTCGCTTCCAATTGCGTGCGCATGACGACGGTGCGTGGCTCGGCCGGCGGGGGCAGGGGAGGAGGCGGCGTCCGCGGCGGTGGGCCGGCGGCGGTCACGGGCCGCAGCAGCCGCGCCTGCCGTTCCTGTTTGGCGCGCTCGTGGACGGCGAGCGCGGTGGCGGCCGTGTGCAGGCACGGTTCCGCCGCTCGGCCGCAGGAGCAGGCGAATTCCCAAGCTCCGCCCTTCCACGCCAGGCCGACCTCGTGGATTTTGCCCGCCTGCACGAGCGCGGCCCATTCGTGCGGGGCGAGCCGTGTCAGATGCCGTCCCGCTTTTTCCTCGGCGAGGGCCTGCGCGCGCCGACGCAGATCGGGAGACAGGCCGTCCACCCAATCTTCCAACCCGGTCCACACCGCCTCGTCACTTTCCCGGAACATGCCCGGCCCATCGTAGAAGGCCCGCGGCGCGGAGCAAGCCCCTCTCCACCCCAGAGCGGAGGCAAGCCGTCCGCACTCCAGGACGGAGTCCTCTCGCCGTGGCCACGCGAGGCGGAGAGAGAGGATGCAGGCTTCGAGGAAAGGCGCGTTTTGACAGAACTTTTACCGACGTTTGACCGGGGATTGACGCAACCCGGCCGACGCCGTGGCAGAGTGCGTGGCGGAATCGCCCCTTCTGGGCGGTTCCATCACGAACCCACCAGTCCTACCATGAAAACACACCATGCCTTAT
>CAZQUC010000577.1:0-2460 GCA_964596095.1 uncultured Enterobacteriaceae bacterium | reverse complement strand
TCCGCCGCCAGGTCGCCGATTGGCAACACGAGGGCTGGCGGGTGGCGATGTTTTTCCACACCGAGGGGGAAATCGAGCGTTTCCGCGAATTGATGCCCGAGGTGGCGGAGGCGCTGGAATGCCATCTCGGCGAATTGAACCACGGCTTCACCGTGCCCGGCGCGGCCCTCGCGGTGCTGGCGGACGCGGAGGTCTTCGGGCGCTACCAGCACGCGCGCGCGCGGCGGCTCTTCGCCCGCGAGCAACGCGAACTCGGCCGCCGCCGGCTGCTGGATTTGCGCGAGCTGGACGAAGGCGAGCTGGTCGTGCATCAGGATTACGGTGTGGCGAAATACCGCGGCCTGCTGCGGCCGGATGGCGGGGACGGCGACGAGGTGATGGTGCTGGAATTCGCGGAGAAAGCGCGCCTCTTCGTCAATCTGGAGCAGGCGCACCTGGTCTCGCGCTATGTCGGCACGGGGAAGAAGACGCCGCCCTTGAGCAAGCTCGGCGACGAGCGGTGGACGAAGACGCGGAAGCAGGCGGAGAAGTCGATCCTCGACTACGCGGCGCGCCTGCTCTCCGTGCAGGCCGAGCGCCAGAGTGCCGGCCGGCCTCCGCACGCGCCCGACAACAAGTGGCAGTGGGAATTCGAGAACAGCTTCATTTACCAGGAGACGGCGGACCAACTGCGCGCCATCGCGGAGTCGAAGACCGACATGGAGGGGGAGCAGCCGATGGATCGCCTGATCTGCGGCGATGTGGGGTTCGGCAAGACGGAGGTAGCGATCCGCGCGCTTTTCAAATGCGTGATGGGCGGCCGGCAGGCGGCGGTGCTCGCGCCCACCACGGTGCTGGCGGAGCAACACTGGCGCACCCTGCGCGAACGGATGAGCGACTACCCGGTGCGCGTCGATCTGCTCTGCCGCTGGCGCTCGCGCAAGGAGCAGACGGAAACGGTGAAAGGGCTGCTCGACGGCTCGGTGGACATCGTCGTCGGCACGCACCGGCTGCTCGGCAAGGACATCGTTTATAAAAACCTCGGCCTCGTGGTGGTCGATGAAGAGCAGCGCTTCGGTGTCGCGCACAAGGAAAAATTCAAGCAACTGTTTCGGCTCGTCGATGTGCTGACGCTCTCGGCCACGCCCATTCCGCGCACGCTCTACATGGCGCTGATGGGCGCGCGGGACATGAGCACCATCGAAACCCCGCCGCTCAACCGCGTGGCCGTGCAGACCCACATCTGCCCCTACGACGAGCGCATCATCCGCGACGCCATCCAGCGCGAGCTGGCGCGCGGCGGGCAGGTGTATTTCCTCCACAACCGGGTGGGCGACATCGGCCTCGTGGCCAGCAAGCTGCGCGCGCTCTGCCCCGGCGCGAAGGTCGATGTCGGCCACGGCCAGATGGAAGAAGACCATCTGGAGGACGCGATGAAACGCTTCGTCGAGGGGCACACCGATGTCTTCGTCTGCACGACCATCATCGAAAGCGGCATCGACATTCCCAACGCCAACACCATCATCATCGACCGCGCGGACCGCTTCGGCCTCGCCGATCTGTATCAACTGCGCGGCCGCGTGGGGCGCGCCGGGCACCAGGCCTACGCCTACCTCATGCTGCCGCGCGACCTGCTGGCCACGGGCGACGCGCGCAAACGCGTGCAAGCCATCCGGCAGTATTCCCAATTGGGCGCGGGGTTGAAAATCGCCATGCGCGATCTGGAAATCCGCGGCGCGGGCAATCTCCTCGGCACCCAGCAGAGCGGGCACATTTTCAACATCGGGTTCGACCTCTATTGCCGGCTGCTCCAGCGCGCGGTGGCGCGGGCGAAAAGCGGCGGCGGGGCCGGCGCGCGGGCCACGGTGGCGTTCCGCGCCGATTTCCTCGTCACCAGCCCCGCGGAATGGCGGCCCGAACTGGCCGCGGCCGGCCAAGCGCCGTGCTACCTGCCGGAAAGCTACCTCGACGAAGCCAAGCTCCGCATCGCGGCTTACAAGGAAGTGGCGGAAATCAGCGACCCCACCGCGTTGGAGCGCTTGCGCACGACATGGACCGACCGTTTCGGCCCGCCGCCCCCGCCCGCCGAGAACCTGCTGCGCACGGCCGAAGTCCGTCTCGCCGCCATGGCGTCGGATGTCGAAGGCGTGGAAATCAAGCAGGGCAAGCTCATGCTCACGCGCCGGGGTTCCTGGGTCACCCTCGCCAACAAATTCCCCCGCCTCACCCATCCCAATGGCGGCGAACGTCTGCGCGAGGTGGTGGAGATCATCCGGCGGGTGTGAGCCGCGGGCCGTTCAACCCGGAAGGCCACGTTCCGGGATGCGACCTTTCAGATCGCATGGTGAATAGATCACGTCAAAGTGGGTGATGCGACCGATGGCGGCGGGTGGGACGGCTTTCACGGGGACCGGAGATGGCAGAGAATTGCAAGGGGACGGACGCCGCAGTGTGACAGGTATGTTGTCAGGCATTTTGTCT
>CAZQUC010000576.1:0-2461 GCA_964596095.1 uncultured Enterobacteriaceae bacterium | reverse complement strand
GGGTTCGCCGCCATGGTGACGCGGCTCGACGCGCATGTCGGGCGCGTGCTGGCGGCGCTCAAGACGCGCGGGCTCGACGAGCGCACCATCGTCTTTTTCTCCTCGGACAACGGGCCGCATCAGGAAGACGGGCGCGACTTGGCAGTGACGCGGTCAAGCGGCCCCTTGCGTGGCATGAAGCGCGATCTCACCGAAGGCGGGATCCGCGTGCCCTTCCTCGCGCGCTGGCCGGGGCGCGTGCCGGCCGGGGTCACCAGCCACTCTGTCGGCGCGTTCCAGGACGTGCTGGCCACGGTGGCGGAGCTGGCAGGGTTCGATCCGCCGGCGGGGCTGGATTCGATCAGCCTCGTGCCGGTGCTGACCGGCCGGGAGCAAGATCAACCCAAGCACTCGGTGTTATATTGGGAATTTCATGAACGCGCCTTCGACCAGGCCGTGCTCATGGACGGACGGTGGAAAGCCATCCGCCTGCCGCTGCGAGCGGGACAATCCCCCAATCCCGCCACCGGTCGCACCGGGAAAACACAACTCTACGATCTCGATCGCGATCCGGGGGAAACCGAAGATCTCGCCGCCCGCGAGCCGGAGCGCGTTGCCCGCGCCGAGGCGCTCTTCCGCAGCGAACGCACGGAGTCCGCCGATTGGCCCGCGCACTGAAACGCCCTCGTCCCGCCTTTTCTTGCCAACCCCCGATGTCCTCATTCCCTGCGCCCCATCTCGAACTGCTCGCGGAGTCGGTTCCAAACGCGCGCCTGGCGCTCGCCGAAGCCGCCGCCCTGCGCGCGCGGCTGACCTTGCCCAAGGGCGTCGTCCACATCATCAGCGACGTCCACGGCGAGGACCGCAAGCTCCGCCACGTCATCAACAACGCCTCCGGCAGCCTGCGCCCGTTGGTCGAAGCGCTCTTCGCCGGACGGCTGGAAACCCGCGCGCAGCGGCAATTGCTGGCCCTCATTTATTATCCTCGCGAAGTCATGCGCACGCGGCCCGAGCTTGCCGAGGCCGCCACGCGCGGCCCGTGGGTGCGGGTCATGATCCGCCGCGTCTTCGAGGTCGTGCGCCATCTCGCCGCGGCGTATCCGCGCGAGGACATCCGCAGCCGCATTCCGCCCGAGCACCGGCATTTGTTCCGCGAGTTGCTGGTCGAGCCATTCAGCGGTCGCGGGCCGGCTTACATCGACGAAATGCTGGCGCTGCTCACTCGGCACGAGGTCGATCTCGACGCCGTGCATAACGCCTGCCGGTTGGTGCGGAATCTCGCCGTCAGCGAAATCATCGTCGCCGGCGATCTCGGCGACCGCGGCCCGCGGCTCGACAAGGTGATCGATTTCCTCAAGCAACAGCCGCGCGTCTCGCTGGTGTGGGGCAATCACGACGCGACCTGGATGGGCGCCTGCCTCGGACACGAGGCGCTCATTGCCACCGTGCTGCGGATGTCGCTGCGCTACCAACGGCTGTGGCAATTGGAGGAAGGCTACGGCATCATTTTGAGCCCGTTGGAAAAACTCGCCCGCGACGTGTATGGCGACGATCCCGCCGCGCGCTTCCTCCCGCACGGCTCGGGGCTGCGCGAGCCGCATCAGGTCGCGCGCATGCACAAGGCCGCCGCCGTGCTCGAATTCAAGCTCACCGAAGCGATGATCCGCCGCCATCCCGAATGGCACATGGAGGATCGTCTACGGCTGGACAAGATCGACCTCCGCGCGGGCACGGTGCTCATCGATGGCGTCGCGCATCCCTTACTCGACACGCATTGGCCCACGCTCGACCCGAACCACCCCACCGAACTCAGCGCCGACGAACGCCGGTGCCTGGACCGCCTGCGCGAGTCGTTCGTCAACAGCGCGCGCCTCTGGGAGCACATGAGTTGGGTCGTCCGCCACGGCAGCCTGGCGCGGGTGCGGGATCACGTTGTCATCTTCCACGCCTGCCTGCCGGTGGATGAGCAGGGCGAGTGGCTCGACCTGGAGATCGAAGGGGAACGCCATGCCGGCCGCGCGCTCTTCGCCAAGATGGAGGAACTCATCCGCCGCGCCTACCGCAAGACCGCCGCGCATCTCGACGCCGACGCCGACTGGCTGTGGTATCTGTGGGCCGGGCCGCGCTCGCCCTTGTTCGGCAAGGACCGCATGACGACCTTCGAGCGGTATTTCGTGGCCGATCCCACCGCGCAGGTCGAGACGAAGAATCCTTATTTCCATTTGCTCAACGACGCGACTTTCGCCCGGCGGGTCGCGGCGGAGATGGGCGTCACCGCGGCCAATGCGCTCGTCGTCAACGGCCACGTGCCCGTGCTGCCGGAGAAAGGCGAACAACCCATCAAAGCCGGCGGCAACGCCGTCACCATCGACGGCGCGTTTTCCGAAGTCTATGGCGACCGCGGCTACACCCTCGTGCTCTCGCCGGAGCGCGTCTCGCTGGCCGAGCACCATCATTTCGAGTCCGTCGAGGAAGTCATCCA
>CAZQUC010000575.1:0-2470 GCA_964596095.1 uncultured Enterobacteriaceae bacterium | reverse complement strand
CGCGATCCCCGGGAGAAGGAGCCGCCCCGCCTCCCGCGGGAATGGTATGAGCGCGTCGTGTATGTGCCGCCGGCCGCTATTTTGGCGGAGCAAGCGCTGGCCGCCAAAGCCGCCCAGCGTCTGCCCCGGCCGTTGGCGGTCAGCCTCAACCATTGGCAAGGCCGTGGCGACAAGGGGCGCGTGCATGAGGCCGCGTGGATCGGAGAGAAAATGCGCAACGCCGGGGTGCGTCATATCCACGCACATTTCGCCGGCGCGGCGGCGCGGACCGCGTGGTGGCTGCATTGGGCCCTCGGGTTCACCTATAGTTTCACCGGTCATGCCAATGATATTTTCGTCGAAGATCCCGCCTTGGCCCTTCGCCTGGCGCGGCTGGTGGAGGATGCCCGCTTCGTGGCCGTGGAGAGCCGCTATGCGCAGACGTTCCTGCAACAGGAGCACCCGGCGCACGCCGCGAAGATCAAACTGGTTTACAACGGCCTGGAGATGGAACCCTTCGCCGCCGTCGAACATCGTGAAACGGAGCCGCCGCTCATCCTGAGCGTGGGCCGGCTGATTGAAAAGAAAGGTTACCCCATGCTCATCGCGGCCTGCGCGCGCTTGCGCGACCGCGGCCTGCCGTTCCGCTGCGAGATCATCGGCGACGGCCCGTTGAAAGAAGAATTAGCCGCGCTCATCACCTCGCTGGACCTGGCGGATCGGGTGGCGTTGACCGGGCCGGCTTCGACGGAGGAAATCATCCAACGGTTGACCGAAGCCCGCGTCTTCGCCCTGGCCTGCGCCCGCGAGCAAGACGGTGGTATGGACAACCTGCCCACGGTCATCATGGAGGCGATGGCCGCGCGAGTGCCGTGTGTCTCCACGCGGCTGGCCGGCGTGCCGGAAATGATCGAGCACGACGTGACCGGCCTCCTTGTCGGCGAAGGCGAGACGGAGCCCTTCGCCGACGCCTTGGTCGACCTGCTCGCCGACCCGGCGCGCGCGCGCCAAATGGGCGAGGCGGGCTTCCAGCACGCGCAGCGGCTCTTCACGCCGCAGGCCAACGTGCGGAAGCTGGTGCGCCATCTCGCCGGGGAAGGGGGAATGCGTTTCGACGCGCGCCTGGTCCGGCGCGACCCCGCGTTGGGCGTGGCCTACACCCGCCAGTTCATGGGGTGGCTCCGCCCTCCGCGTCCCGGCAAAAAAACGCGCGAGACCGCCCCCCCGGATTTCTTGGCACCGAAGCCATAAGCGGTCCATTCCGTCCATCAAGTCCATCCCGCCCTTGCTCCCAGCCCCCGCGAGCGTCACGCTGCGCGATGCCCATCCTGACCGCTGTGCGCGCCCAAGACTTCCGCTGTTTCCCGGCGCTCGACTGCGCGTTGGGCGACGGCGCGACGGTCTTCATCGGCGACAACGCCCAGGGCAAAACCAGCGTGCTGGAAGCCGCCTGCGTATTGCTGCGCCTGCACTCGCCGCGCACCAACAACCCGGCGGAACTGGCCCGCTTCGATCATCCCGGTTTCGGCGTCTCGGGCGATCTCCGCTTCGAAGACGGCGACACCAGACGGCTGACCTACCACTGGCGTGAAGGCCGGCGCGCCCTCGCCGTGGACGGCATGGCGGTCGCGCGTCCCGCCGCCTATCTCGAACACAGCGCGGTGCTGGTGTGGATGGGCCACGACGATCTCTCCCTCCTGCGCGGCCCAGGCGAAGGCCGGCGGCGGTATCTGGATTTCCTCGGCGCCCAGACCTTTCCCGACTATCGCGCCGCGTGGCTCGCCTACGACAAGGCGCTGCGCTCGCGCAACCGCCTGCTCAAGGACGACGTCGTCCGCTCCGCCGAACTCGAAGCCTACACGCGTCCGCTCGTGGAGCACGGCGCGCTCTTGACCCGGTGGCGAAGCGAGCTGGTGCGCGATCTCGACCCCCAGGCCGCCGCCGCGCACCGTGCGGTTAGCGAGGCGCCCGACGAGACGCTGGCCCTGGCCTATCATCGCGGAGCGGGGGAAGACTTTGCCACCACCCTCGCCGCCCGTGCCGAAGAAGAACGCCGCCGCCGCGTCACCGTGGCCGGCCCGCACCGCGATGACGTGCTGGTGACGCTCAACACGCGCCTCGCCGCCGCCTTCGGGTCCGAAGGCCAGGTCCGCACCGCCGCCCTCGCGCTCAAACTCGCCCAGGCGCGCCTCCTCCAAACCCGGCACGGCCGCCCGCCGCTCTTTCTCATCGACGACATCTTCGGCGAACTCGATCCGCTGCGCCGCAACGCCCTCTTCCGCGCCCTCCCCGCCGGCGCGCAACATCTCGTCACCACCACCCGCCTCGATTGGTTGACGGAAGATTTCCCTCTGGACCGTCTCTACCACGTGCGTGGCGGCACGCTGGAGCCGATGGCTTCCCATCAGGCTATCCGGCGATCGTCGGCGTGATCCCGCGTGGCCTTCCCGCATCGTTTCGTCAACCGGTCCCGGTGAAAGCCTCCGGGGAG
>CAZQUC010000574.1:0-2489 GCA_964596095.1 uncultured Enterobacteriaceae bacterium | reverse complement strand
TGGGCGAAAGCCTTCGGTCCCGAGATCGGCGTGGAAGACAATTTCTTCGACGCCGGCGGGCATTCGCTGCTGGCCTTCCGCGTGCTGGCGGCCCTGCGTCGCGAAACCGGAGCGCCGCTCTCGGCGGCAGATCTCTTCCAATACCCGACCATCGCTGCCCTCGCCCGCAAACTCGGTGGCAGCGCCACTCCCGCGAGCGCCCCCCCTCCGCCCGCGCCCAAGCCCCCGGCCACGCCTGACAAACCCACCGCTCCCGCACCGGCTCCTACCGTCGTCCCCCGCCTGACCGGCATCGAAGCCGTCAAAGCCCGCGCCGCCCGTGCCCGCGTCGCCCTGGGCCAACGCTGACCATCATGACCACGATTGATTTTAACAGAAGATCACCAAGGAAGCGAAAAGCCTCAGCGCAGCTCTTCGCTTCCTTCTGTTCCAAAAAATCCATCATTCTTCGCCACCTTCCGCCGGCAACACCGCTGACCGCCACATTGCCATTCCCTTATTCCGAACTATCTTCCTCCACCCCGTTCCCGATGTTCCATGACTGACCCATCCTCCAACGATTCGCTCTCTGCCGGCGTGGCGGTGATTGGCATGGCCGGACGTTTTCCCGGCGCCGGTGATATTGAAACGTTTTGGCGGAACCTGCTGGAGGCGCGCGAGACGCTCACCACCTTCCGCAAGGACGAACTCGCCGCCGGCGAGCCGGCGGACGATCCGGAGTATGTCCCGCGCCGTGGCGTGTTGGAACAGGCCGAGTGGCTGGACGCGGAATTTTTCGGTCTCGGTAAGATCGAAGCCGAAGTGACCGATCCGCAGCAGCGGGTGTTTTTGGAAAGCGCGTGGACCGCGCTGGAGCACGCGGGTTACGATCCGCGCCGCCTGCCCGGCTCGTGCGGGGTGTGGGCCGGCACGGGGAACAATCATTACTTTTTGAAACAACTCGCGCCCAACGCCGATCTGCTGGAAACCGCCGGCGCGGAGGCGGTCATGATCGGCAATGAGAAGGATTACATCGCCACGCGGGTCGCTTACCGGCTCAACTTGCGCGGCCCGGCGGTCAATGTGGTGACCGCGTGCAGCACCAGCCTCGTCGCCGTCGCGCAGGCGGTGCATGGGTTGATGACGCACCAGTGCGACATGGCGCTGGCCGGCGGCGCGAGCGTGCGCTGGCCGCAGGAGCGCGGCTACCTGCACGAGGATGGCAGCATCTTTTCGCCCGACGGCCATTGCCGCGCCTTCGACGAGCAAAGCGCGGGCACGGTGTTTTCCAGCGGCGTCGGTTGCGTGGTGCTGAAGCGCGTCGAGGACGCCCGGCGCGACGGCGACACCATTTATGCCGTCATTCGCGGCGCGGCTCTGAACAACGACGGCGCGGGCAAGGTGAGCTTCACCGCGCCGGGCGTGGAGGGCCAGGCCGAGAATGTCGCGATGGCGCTCGCCCTCGCCGACGTGCCGCCGTCGAGCATCGGCTACGTCGAAGCGCACGGCACCGGCACCGCGCTGGGCGATGTCATCGAAGTGGCGGCGCTCACGCAAGCCTTCCGCGCCTTGGGCGACGAGCGCGTGCAGCAATGCGGCCTCGGCTCGCTCAAGACCGCCACCGGCCACATGGATGCCGCCGCCGGCGTCAGCGGCCTCATCAAGACCGTGCTCGCGCTGCACCACGGCGTGCTGCCCGCGACCTTGCATTTTCATCGGCCGAATCCCCGGCTCGCGCTGGAGGACAGCCCGTTCCAAGTCGTCGCCCGCGCCACGCCGTGGACGACACACGACGGCGCGACCGAACCCCGGCGCGCGCTCGTGGCCGCGCTCGGCGTTGGCGGCACCAACGCGCACGTCGTCGTGGAAGCCGCGCCGGCGGAAGCGGCCGTCCGCGCGACGACGACGCCCGAGCCGCACGTCCTGCTGCTCAGCGCGCGCACGCCCACCGCGCTGGCGAAGGCGAAGGAAAACCTCGCGGCCTTTTTGGAAACCCATCCCGACGCGCCGCTGCGCGACGTGGCCTTCACGCTCGCGCAAGGACGCACGCCCTTCGCGCACCGCGCGGCCGTCAGCGCCGTCTTCGCGGATGAGGCGGTGGCGAAACTGCGCGCCCCCGCTCCGGTGGTGGACGCCGCCGCCGCGCCGAAGTCGGGTCTTTCCATCGCCTTCGTGTTCCCCGGCCAAGGCAGCCAGCACGCGCGCATGGGCCGCGACCTGGCGGCGAAGTTGCCGCTGGTGAAGGAAATCCTCGATCGCTGTGTCGTGGCGTTAGGCGTCGATCCGCTTTCCGGAACCGACGAGGAATTGCAACACACCTCGCGCGCCCAACCCGCGCTCTTCTGCCTGAGCTACGCGCTGGCCCGGCAATACCAGGCGTGGGGCCTCACGCCCGCGGCCTTGCTCGGCCACAGCATCGGCGAATACGTCGCGGCCACGCTGGCGGGCGTGTTTTCGCTGGAGGACGCGCTCAAGGTCGTCGCCGCGCGCGGCCGGCTCATGGAAGCGCA
>CAZQUC010000573.1:0-2490 GCA_964596095.1 uncultured Enterobacteriaceae bacterium | reverse complement strand
TGTTGAGCGACATCCTCGATCCCAACCGCATGGTCGAAGCGCGTTGGAGCGCTTACCAATTCACGACCACGGACGGCCGCGTGCTCACCGGCCTCCTGGAGGCCGAAACCGCGGAGACCGTGGTGCTGCGCCTCCCCGGCGGCGCGCCAGAGACGCTGCGCCGCGACGACATCACGGCCCGCCAACCGCTCGCCGCCAGCCTGATGCCCGTCGGCCTCGAAGCTGGTCTCTCTACCGAGGACATGGCCGACCTGTTGGCGTTTTTGGGCGGCGGCTGATGGGGCATAGGTCCTATATGGCCCATGTGTCCTATCCTCTCCCCTCGGTCCGATTTTTCCCCAAGAATTTCCGTCCGGTTTGGCGGCGGAGGCGGATGTTATGGGTAAAGCCATGTCGGACCACCACCCACCACCCCTCGCCGCCGAATCGGACCTGCCTCTGCTCCGCGCCTACCTGACGAGCGCGTCGGAGGAGGCCGAGGCGGCCTTTACCGAATTGGTGCGGCGTCATGCGGGCTGGGTGCGGGGCGTCATCCGGCGGACGTTGCCCGATGCCGCGCTGGCCGAGGAGGAAACGCAGGAGGTCTTCACCCTGCTGGCGCGCAAGGCGCCCGATTTCCGCGCCGACGGGCAATTGATCGCCTGGCTGCACCGCACCGCCGGCCATCGCGCCCGCCGCGCCGCCGCCAAGGAACTCACCCGCCACCGCCACATGACCACGTTCCGCCACCACCCCGCCAGCCTGGAAGAAAGCGAGCCGGCCTGGCAGGCCGCGCTGCCGGTGCTCGACGAGGAAATCGACCGCCTGCCGCGCGAAGACCGCGAGTTGGTGCTGCGGCGGTTTTACCAAAAGCAAAGCTACCGCGAGATCGGCGTGGCGGACGGACGCAGCGAGGATGCCGTGCGCAAACAACTCGCGCGCCTCCTGGAGCGCCTGCAAGCGCGGCTGCGCCGCCGTGGCGTGGTCATCGCCACCGGCGTGCTGGCCGGCGGCTTTGCCAAGCAAACCTTCGCCGCCCCCGGCGACACGCAGATCGCGCGCCTCGCCACCCACGCGCTGCGCACCGCCGCCGAGACCGCGGCTCCGTGGTGGACGACCTCCACCGGCTCCTGGGCCTGCGCCGCCGGCGTCGCCGTGCTCGCGGCCGCGCTGCCCTTCGGCTGGCACTGGCACGCCACCGCCGCGTTGATCCCTGACAAAGCGCGCTCGGCGGTGGCGAACGCCCCGGCCGCCGCCGTCGCGCCACCCGACGGCCCGCGCCGTCCGCCGCCGCCCGGGACCTTCGCGCAATCCACCACGGCCTCGGACGATTCCCCCGCCCTGCTCGCCCGCGACATCCTCGCCCTGCTCCCCGCCACTAACGCGCCGGATGTCGTGCAGGCGCTCAAGACCCGCATCGCGCGGCTGGAGGGCGCGGCCCTCGCCGATCTGGTCGGGCGACTGCATGTGCTGCCCAATACGTCCGATCTCCAGGAAATCGACAGCGCCATCTGGCGGCGTTGGGGCGAGACCGATCCTGCCGCGGCGTTGGCCTGTCGCCGCTCACTCATCTTTGGCAGGGCGGTGGGCGAGCATCATCCCACGATCGCCAAGATCTGGGCTCGTCGGGATTACGAGGCGGTCAAAACCTGCTTGGCGGGATTGCCCGACGAGAAGGCTGCCGCTTCGTTGGCCCTTGAAGTCATCGGCCGGCGCCTGCATACCAATGACGAAGATATCTATCAAACAGTGCTGCGGATTCCTCCCGAGCAGTTTTACCAGGAGGCCGCGCGGTGGCCGCGGCCATCCGTGCTTTCGTCCTATGCCACCATGTTGGCCGCTTCGGTGAGAGCCTCCAAATCGGAAGCTCCCATGGTGGAAAGGGTAATGGCTGTGCAGGACGACGATTTCCGCTGCACTTTCCTCCGCCATCTCGCTGGCAGTATCACGGTGGTGCATGCCGCCGAAGGTGATCTGATGCATGTGGGAGGCAATCTCCCGAGCTTGGTGGACGCATGGCGAACCACGCGCCCGGATCTGGAGGCCATCGGCCAGCGGGCGTTGGATGAGATTTGCGGGGGAGCCCGGTTGGTGCGGGAGCTGCCGTCGTTCATCAATGTTCCGCAAGGATCACCATAACCAAGTGCCTCCGGGACATCGCCCATCCAAGCAATGCGGAAGCTTTTCATGAATCACCGTTACTTTCCACAAGCCCGGCGTTTTCGCCGAGTGGTCATCGGCGCGGCGTTGGGCCTGGCGATCGGCTGGCTCGGAGGCCGGTGGATGGCCAGTGCGTGGTCGCCGCTGGCCGCGCGACGGCCCGCTTCCACGTTCGTCACCTCGCCCCCTGGGCCAGGCGTCGCCACAGCTCAGACCTCCGAGCCCGCCGCGTTGCCCGGTGACGCACCGGCCTTGTTGGAGGAAATCGATGCGGTGTTGCGGATATTGTCCGAGTCCTCGATCCACCTCGACATGGCGAAGCGGGTTCATACGGTGGACCAGTTGTGCGAC
>CAZQUC010000572.1:0-2518 GCA_964596095.1 uncultured Enterobacteriaceae bacterium | reverse complement strand
GTGGGCTGGCCGCCGGTTTCGCGCGGCGCGATGAGCGCCGTCAGCATCAATACCGGCACGTCTTTCAGCGCGGAATCCTCCTTCATTTTCGCGACGAGATCACCCCCATCGAGATCGGGCATCACGATGTCGAGCAGCGCCAGATCGGGCTGAAAGACGCGCATGGCGTCGAGCGCCTGCGTCGAATCATTGATGGTCCGGACGGTGTATTTACCGGTTTTTTCGAGGTTGAGCTTGAGCAGGCGGGTGAGACCGGCTTCGTCGTCCACGATGATGATTTTTTTCATGATTGGTGTCGGTGCTGTCTGAGGTGTCGGGCGGCGCGGCCGGAGCCGAGCCGCTGGTGGGCGCGAGCATCGAATCCTGCGCCTTGAAGGTCAATGTGACTTTCAGCCCGCCTTCAGGAACATTGGCCAGTTCGATGCGCCCCTCGTGGAGTTCGACGATTTTCCGCGTCACGCTGAGGCCGAGGCCGGTGCCTTCGCCGGTGGGCTTGGTGGTGAAAAACGGGTCGAACACTTTGTTCAACAACTCGGGCGGCACGCCGGGGCCGTTGTCCTGGATTTCCACGACCACCACCTGGTCGCCGGCGCGGAAGGGGTTGGCCGTGCGCGTGCCGAAGCTGCGGCGGTCGGCTTCGCCGAGCGTGCGCGTGCTGGTGGTCAGCGTGAGCCGTCCGCCCTTCTTCATCGCCTGCAACGCGTTGGTGAAAAGATTGACAATGACCTGCTCGATGCGCGTCTTGTCGGCGAAGATGGGCGGCAACTCGGGCGCGTAACATTTTTTCAAGCGCACGCTTTTGCGGGTGAACTGATGCCGCATCAGCAAGGCCGCGCCGTCGATGAGCGGGTGCAGATCCACCGTCTCGCGGTTGAGCTGGCGGTTGGAGGAAAAATCCACCATGCCGACGATGATTTTTTCCGCCCGCGTGATCGCCTCGCGCATCTCGTTGAGAATGGCGGGGACGTTCTCATCGTCGGTGGGCACGTTGTGCTCGAGGTATTCCACGCCCATAAGCAGGAGGGCGAGCGGGTTCTTCACCTCATGCGCGACCCCGGCGGCGAGCCGGCCGATGGATTCCAGCTTCTCCGCCTGGATGAGTTGGAGCTGGGTGATCTTCAACTCCTCGTTGGCCTTGAGCAGCCGCTCGTTGAGCACTTTGAGGCGGTTCTCGGAACGCTTGCGCTGCGTGATGTCGGTCGCCATGCCGGCCACGGCCACGATGTCGCCGTCCAGATCGCGCAGGGGGAATTTCAGCATGATGAACGTGCGCTGGTCGTTGCCCAACATCACGTCCTCTTCGGTCTGCGTCTCGCGGCCGCGGGCGAGCACGGATTTGTCATGACGGCGGAAAATGCGCGCCAGTTCCTGGTCGAAAAGCTGGCGGTCGGTGCGGCCGAGGAGGTGGGCTTTGACCTTGCGGAACAACTGCTCGAAGCGGCGGTTGACGAGGATGTAGCGGCCCGCGCGGTCCTTGACGAAGATGATGGCGGAGGAGTTGTCGAGGATGGCCTGGAGTTGTTTCTCCGATTCCGCGGCGTGCTCGGCGGCCTCCTGCTCGTCGGTGCGGTCGAAGATCATGACCACGATCCAGCGCGCCTGGCCGTCGGCGTCGCGAACGACCCGTGAATGACTCTCGCCCCACAACGTGCGGCCGTCCTTGGTCAGGTAACGCTTGCGGGTCACGAACCCCTCCGCGCCACCGCTGCGCAGCACCTCCAGCCGCTCGCGGTGCTCGGCGAGATCCATCGGGTGCATGACCTTGCCCAGCCGGCCGCCGATCAACTCGCGTCGCGTGTAGCCGAAGAGCACGGCGAAGGCGTCGTTGGCTTCGACGAAATTGCCGTCGGTGTCCGACACCATCGTCGGCACCGGTGACTGCGCGAAGAGCAAGGGATACATTTCCGCCGCCGCCTGCCCCTTCGCCGTCGTCAGGCCCAGCATGGCGGAGACGGTGCGAGGACGGGCGGGCGACGTCTTGGTGGTGCGCGGCATGGACGGAGCGGGTGCGAGGGGAGCGACGCACGGTAGGCAACGCGGCCCGCTGTCGAAGGAAAAAAGGAGGGCGGGGGATAGGGAGGTAATGAGGTGGTAAGATAATGAGAGGCCGAAGGAAAGGTGATCCTGTTTCCTTCGCTTGTTATCTCATTATCTCACTCCACTTCCCGCACCCGCAGGGTGAAAAACCGCGGCGCGCCCGCCGTTCCATCTACACGGAAGCGCACGGTTTCGATCGTCGGTTGGCCGGAGACAGGGTAACGGTCCAACTCCTGCGCGCCGGCCACCAGAGTCCAGGCGTGGAGATCGGAGGAGCCGAGCAGTTCATAGCGCAAAGTGGAGGTGTCCGTGCGACGGCGGTATTCAAAAACCAGTGACGGTCCATTCTGTCCATCAGCTCCATCGACCCGTCGCAGTGCCGGCTCATAACGGGAGGCCCCCTCGAACGGCCCCGTCCCGAAGGCATATTCCAGGAGGTTGGAGAGCCCGTCGCCGTCGGCATCGTCCAGCGGAGCGAGCG
>CAZQUC010000571.1:0-2533 GCA_964596095.1 uncultured Enterobacteriaceae bacterium | reverse complement strand
TGCGCTCCATGAACGGCGCCGCCGCCCCCACCATCTCCGCCGCCAGCCGCACGAAGCGCTCGGCGATGGTATCCGTCGGCCAGAATTCAACGGCATAAATTCCCGTGGGTCTCCCCGGCGCCTCATAGGTCGGGTAATGAATGAGACTGCCGGCGATGAATTGCCGATTGGCATTGGTCACATAGGTGATGCTATTGAAGGGAGCGACCCCGAATCGATATTCCACATCATTGGCGAAGCCGAGGATGGCTCGGGCGAAGTCATAATGATAGATGCGCGTGTTGGTATTGAGGAAATACAGCGCCGGCCGCTCCGTATGCACGTTGGCGATGAGGAATTTGACCTCCTGGACATTCATCGCGCCGGGAAAGTTATCACGATGGGCCAGGGTCTCGAAGGTGGCCTGGTCGGGGATGGCGACCGCTCCGTCCTGCAGCGCGAGAGGGTTGGCGGCGTTGAGCGGATTCGCGGTGGCCGGGTCGGCCAGCTCGGCGACATCGGAGCGCTCGTCTCCGTCCAGATCTTCCGACACCTCCGACGCCAGTTTTTCCAGCCAATAAAACCCCTGCCTCGTCAGCGGCAGGCTGTCCCGCAAGGCCAGCGCCTCCTCCTCGCCTAGCCGCATCCCAACACACCGCCGCTCGCCATCCAGGGAAGTGGCTCGCCACAAGCGGTAATAGAAACCCGGTTCCCCCTGCCACTCGATCGTGAACCGCCCTGTGGCATCCACCGTCGCGCCGGTCAATTCGGGAGCGCCCATCGGATCACCATCCGTCGCCAGCACTCGCGTCAAGCCCGCAAGCAGCAGGATGAGCATCGACCACCCCCACCGCCGCCCACGCGTCGGGATTCCGACCCAGAACTGACCGCCGCAGAAACTCATAACCATGCCAAAACGGACACGCCGGTGAGTTTACGCGCGGAAGCCTCTCCCGCCAGCGTTTCAGGGAAAAACCCCCGCGCTTCCGACGGACGGCTTGTTCCACCCCTCCACGCCAATGGCGCTTGCCCGGCGCGCCGTCGGGCGCTATTCTCCCCCGGCGATGATTTACGAACAACTGCCGGAGGAATGGAAGGAGTGGGTGGACCTCACTCCTCTCGAACGCTTCCATCGCAGCGAGGAATTCTTCGCGCAATACCTAGCCATGGGAGGCAGCCTTGATCCCGACCCCGATCCGACAAGTCCTTTTGACGTTCCAGAACAATGGCGTGCAGGCACTGCTCATGGGCGGTCAGGCCTGCGTCTTTTACGGCGCGGCGCAAGTTAGCAAAGACATCGACTTCGTCATGCTGGCCGACCTCGAAAATTTCGGCCGGCTGCAGCAGGCACTGGAGGCATTGCAGGCGCGGCGGATTGCCGTGCCGCGGTTCGACCCCGCCTTGCTGGAGCGCGGACACGCCGTGCATTTCCGATGCCAGGCGCCAGGAGTGGAAAATTTGCGGGTGGACGTCATGACCCGCCTGCGGGGGACGCCACCCTTTTCCACGCTCTGGGAGCGTCGCACCGTCTTTCAAGATACCGGAGGCCTCGAATACCATCTGCTGAGCGTGCCCGACCTGGTGCAGGCCAAGAAAACGCAGCGCAACAAAGACTGGCCGGTGATCGAACTGCTCGTCGCCATCCATCATCGGGAGAATGCGGCGGAGCCGACAAGCGCGTGGATCGGGTTTTGGCTCGCCGAGGCCCGCACTCCCGAACTGCTGATCGACCTCACCCGTCGCTTTCCCGCCGAAGCCCGCGCCTGGCAAACCCGCCGACCTCTGCTCGCCCACGCTTTCGTCGGCGATTTTGACGCGCTGCGCATCGCATTGGATGAGGAAAGGCGCGCCGAGCAGACCAAAGATCGCGCGTATTGGGAGCCGTTGCGCCACGAGATGGAAGCTTTTCGCCGAGAAGAACGCGAGAAGGGGGAGACCTAGAGATGGAGCACGAGCTTCCGCCGGGCGCACATCGGGTTGCGCCCGAGGCCGGTTGTCGTTTGAATGGGCGACGCACATCCCTGCTTCGTCCGTTCACACGTTCCCACCACTCACCACCGCCGCATGATGAATCCCCGACCCTTTGTGAACCGATTGCCGGATGGATGGCTTGCCGCCGTCCGGGCATTGCTGATTTTCCTGGGGGGAATGTCGGCCGTCATCGCAACGGAAGGGGCGTTCCGGCGCGACGGCAAACCGCTGCCCCCTCCCCCGCCGGATGAGCCGGCCGAAATGGCCGCGGACGTGGCCCGCATCACGGCCCTGACTGCCGATCCGGCCAAAATCGACCTGCGCGGGCCGGATGACGGCGCTCAGATGGTCGTCACCGCCACGCTCGACGACGGCACGCAGGCCGATGTCACGCGGCAGGCAACCTTCGCGGCGGGCGAGCTGGCGGCGGTTGATGCCTTCGGCGCGGTGCGGCCCTTGGCCGACGGCGTGGGCGCGGTGCGGATCACGGTGGGCGGGCGCACCGCGCAGGTGCCGTTGCTCATCCAGGGCACGGCCGACCTCCCGGAGCCGGACTACGTGCATGACATCATGCCGGTCGTTT
>CAZQUC010000570.1:0-2536 GCA_964596095.1 uncultured Enterobacteriaceae bacterium | reverse complement strand
GCAGGTGCCCACGGCGTGGAGCGACATCGCCGTGGGTCTGAGCATCCGCGCCGACCCACGGAACAATCCCTTGGGAAACACCTTGGAGGGACATGTCTGAAGTGCGGAGGCAAGCCCCCGCACTTCAGAAGGCTGGATTCCCAAACCATGGGCAGGAACGCCAAACATATACCATCCCGGAGGAATGCTGGAGCCTTCTTCCGTTAGCCGGAAGCGCTTTCCAACGGCAACGGGTCAAGCGCTCCCATGGCACGCAGTCTCGGTTCGAACGCGGCCTTTAACCTGGCCATCGTGCTGGCGAGCCACCGATGCTGCCGCGGCCAGTCCGCTTCATCGTCCGCGTTCGCGTCTTCCAGCCGCGCGTTGAACCAGCATCCCTCTCCCTGGCTTGTCCACCGCAGCGCACCGCCGAACTCTTGCTCGATGTCCCCGCGCCTCTCCGTGAGACGTGAATAGAATTCCGGCCCGCGTTCATACAAGAACACGTAGGCGCCGACCCTGTTTTCAGCTCGTGCGATGTAGGCGCAAACTCCCACCTTTTTGCTGAGGGCAGTGAAGTAATGATAGTAGTTCCTGCCCTTCGCCGGCTTCTGCATGCCGTGCTGGACACCCGCCTCTTGCGCAAGCGGATCGAACGCGGCCCAATAAGCGTGGTTGGCCAGCCTTTCCGGCGTGTTGTCTGAAGCAATCGCCTGATCCCGACGCTCCCTGGCCCATTCATTCGGCCTGACGACAACATTGAACTGTGGAGCCGGGACGCTTTCCCCGATGCGAATGGCGCTGATTTCGACACCGAAAAAACCCACGTCGTCGGTGGTCTTTCGATTCAGCCACTCGAGCGCTGCCAAATGCCCCTGCGCAAACTACTTCGTCACCCAAATGACCGCCTTGGCCTCGGTGCCGGCCGCATAGGTGATCGACTGGCCCAGGTGTCCATGATCTGAACGCTCCAACTGGTTTTCGATGGCCACCAGATCGTCGGTGCCGGGAATCCTGGCCACGATGTCCACGGAGAATTCGGACACGCCGCGTTCGGTGCTCACCAGTTCCAGGTCTGGAAGCCCGCAAGCCGACGCGAGACAGGACAGGTTCTCCGCTTGAGCGAGCCACGGGGTGAATGAATATGGCTCGCTACCCCACACCGCCCGCAAATCGACGGGCTCGACGCGACCAAGCTGGGGAATTTTGTCGTTCGTTGGGTGAATCCGCCGGCGAAACAGCCGTGGTGGATAACACACCCAAAACTGGCGTCAACTCTCCTCCGCTTGCTGGTGGCTTCAAATGAATACAGTGTCGGGTGTCCGCCCTCCATGCGCTGTTTTTTGATGCGCCAAGACCGGCAGGAAAGCCTTCCAACGGGCGCGCGGCGAGTAGAAAGGGTGCGTCCCTGCGGTGCCGTATTCACAAAGGGCCTCCCAGGCGTTGCCGCCGGCCGTCCGGACCAGCCTGAAGCGGCTCGTAAAAGCGCCGGCCACCAAAACCCAAAAAACCGCTTGGCAAGGCGGCGGGGCGTGCTAAGAAGCAACCCCGCTTTGCCGGTGGCGCGTGCCGCGCGCCTGCCCGGGCGGAAGGTAACAAAAGAGGGGCGTTAGCTCAGTTGGTAGAGCACCACAATGGCATTGTGGGGGTCAGGAGTTCGAATCTCCTACGCTCCACCACCTTTTTCCAGAAGGTGGTCATGATAGGAAGAACAGTATTCCCGCGTGAGGGAAAACCCCTGATTTCGGTTGCGGAGAGTAAGGGTCACTTCCATTCTCCCCGCCTCAAATTCCCCGACTCATCCCCGATTTGATTTTCCAAACCATGTTCGCCTCCATCTTTCTGGATCGCGGCCTCGAAGTGTCTCTCGCGTGCGCCGGTCTCGGCCTCGTGGCGGCGCTGGGGCTGATCAAACTCGTGCTCGGTTCCTCCGCCGGGAATGACAAAATGAAGGCCATCGCCGGGGCCATCCAGCTCGGGGCCAAGGCGTATTTGAACCGCCAGGTGGCGGCCATTTCCGTGATCGCGGTGGTGGTCTTCGCGCTGGTGTGGTGGGCGAAAGGGTTGCCGGCGGCGGGAGGGTTTGTCGTGGGGGCCGTGTGTTCGCTGGCGGCGGGTTACATCGGGATGCTGATCGCCGTGCGCGCCAATGTCCGCACCACCCAGGCCGCCTCGGTCGGCGCGCATCCGGCGCTCAAGGTCGCCTTCAACGGCGGCGCCGTCACCGGCCTGCTCGTGGTGGCGTTGGGGCTGCTCTCGGTGGGCGTGTTCTTCATGGTCATGCGCGGCGTGCTCGACGACAAACGCGCCATCGATTCGCTGATCGGTCTCGCGCTCGGCAGCTCGCTCATTTCCGTCTTCGCCCGGCTGGGCGGCGGCATTTACACCAAGGCGGCGGACGTGGGCGCGGACTTGGTCGGCAAGATCGAGCAGAATCTCAACGAGGACGACCCGCGCAACCCCGCCACCATCGCCGACAACGTGGGCGACAACGTGGGCGATTGCGCCGGCATGGCCGCGGATGTGTTCGAGACCTATGCGGTCAGCCTCATCGGCG
>CAZQUC010000569.1:0-2540 GCA_964596095.1 uncultured Enterobacteriaceae bacterium | reverse complement strand
CGCCGGTCTCCGAAGCCGGACATACAGGTTCGATTCCTGTCGGGACCACCAGTTTCATCGTGAGGGGCTTTTTCTTATCCTGAAATGATATACAGAAGAGGCGGCCCGCCGTGACATCGTCCGCCGTTACATGGCCTCTCGTCCTCCGCCTGGAGAGGAAGTGTGGTTGTGCGACGCCATCACGCGGTTCCGAGAAAAAAAGACGTGCGCGAAGCATCCGAACGTTGCCTCGCGACCATGAGCACACCTCTTGACCGTTTTGGCCCGGCGGTTTTGGGAAGAAAGCCAAGCCGGTCATTTCCCTGCGGTCGGTTGCCAGCCGAGGCCGTCCAACAAGCGTTGATTACCTTGGAGGATCAGACACTGCGGGGGATCGGCTCCCATTTCCGCCAGTCGTAGCTTTCCATGCCGTGGAACTGCTTTTTGTAGTCGTAATGGGACGGCTGCACGTAGGCATAGCCGGGGTAGTAATACCGGCAGTCGCGTTGCAGCGCCCATTCGATCTCGGCCAGCATGGTGAAGAGCCCGAGGCTGCGGCGGCGGTGGCCGGGATCGAAAAAGGCATAAATGCTCGACACCGCCTTGTGTCCGATGTCCATGTAGCTGGCCGCCACCAGTTGGCCGTTGAGCGTCGCGCTCACTTCGAGATTCGTGCAGGGCCCGAGCGTGGGTTCCGCGCCGAGGAAGTCCTCCAGCGAATCGGGCACATTTTCGGTGAAGCGCTGTTTGTGCTCGTTGAACAGTTGGCGGCGGGTGTCGTCGAGACGGGTCGGCCGCACCTGGACCGTGAGGTCCTTGTTCTTCGTCAAGACGCGCCGTTGGCTGGGGGAGAGGCGGAACGTGCGCAGGTCGATGCGCAGCGGACGCACGTCCATGAGCGTGCCACCGTGCTGGGCCTGAGCATAGCGATAAAACAGCGGGCCGAAATGCCGCCAGCCATCGGACCACAAGCGGTCCATTTCCTCCGGCGGCACCTGCCAGGCGATAAAACCTTCGTCTTTGACGGGGATCACGCGGTAGTATCACTGTTTTTTTCGCCGCGTCGAGAGCGAGCTTGCGGGCGGCCGTCGCGTCGCGGGGCTCCGCTTCACCTCCGCGCTGGCAATTTTGCCAAACGCGGCCAAGCTGACGGCCTTATGGCCATTCTCTACACTACCCAAGCCACCTCCACCGGCGGCCGCGAAGGCTCGTCCGCTTCCGACGATGGCAAGCTCCAGGTCACGCTTTCGACGCCCAAGGAACTCGGCGGCGCCGGTGGCGCCGGCACCAATCCCGAGCAACTGTTCGCCGCCGGATATTCCGCCTGCTTCCTCGGCGCGCTCAAATACGTCGCCGGACAAAAGAAAATCGCCATCCCCGCCGACGCCACCGTCACCGCGAAAGTCGGCATCGGCCCGCGCGAGGACGGCACGGGCTTCGGCATCGAAGCCGCGCTCACCATTACCGTGCCCGGCCTCGACAAGGCGGTCGTCGAAGACCTCGTCGCCCAAGCCCACATCGTCTGTCCTTACTCCCACGCGACCCGAGGCAATATTCCGGTGTCACTGACGGTGGCGTGAGCCGCCGTCATCTTTTTCCCATGAGCGACCTCGCTACGACCGTCCCTCGCCTCCCTCGGGTGGCGAAGGCTGTTCTTCTCTGCCTGGCCTTCTTGCTCGGCCTTTCTGCCTGTTCCTCGCCGCCATCCGGCGGCGCGGCGCGGGCGGTGGCCCGCGATCCGTGGGGTCACCGGCCCGGCCCGAGCGGCTTCCGCACGGTGATGCTGGACGCGGGGCATGGCGGGCGTGACAGCGGCGCGGTGAGCCGCGTCACCGGGCAAAAAGAAAAGGATCTCGCCTTGGATGTCGCGCGACGCACGCAGGCCTTGCTGGCAGGAAAATTCCGCGTGCTGCTGCTGCGTGACGATGACCGTTTCATCGACCTCGACGAGCGGGTGGCGATCGCCAGCCGCCGTGCCGACGTGCTGGTCAGCATCCATTTCAACCACGGGCCGTCGCGCGTGCGCGGACCGGAAACCTTTTTCTGGCGCGTGGACAGCGCCGGTCTCGCGCGGCGGTTCCAGCAGAACATGGCGGCCGTCAGTCCGGCCGAAAGCGGCAGTCGCGGGTTGGTGCGTCGCCGGTTGCGGCTGACGCGCAATCCACAAATCCCCTGCGTGTTGATCGAGGGCGGGTATCTCAGCAACCCCACCGAAGCCCGCCTCATCGCCACCCCGGCCTACCGCCAGCGTTTGGCCCAGGCCTTGGCCGACGCCTTGCTCGCCCAAGCCGCACGCGGCGATGCCGGCATGGGTCCGCTGCCACCGCCCCTCAACGAACCGCTGAGCCGCCCCACCGACGCGCCGGAGTAAGCGTGGCGGGGGCGCCCCGTCCACCGCTGGGCGTGTGCCTTCGGAATAAAGCGTGGCGCGTCGCTGCCCGTCGCCACACACGCCCCTCGGCCTCCGGTGGCGGCCGGGTTGCCGCTGAAACACGGCGCTGCGTCTGCCGGGGCATCCTCTCCCGCGGTGGGCGGGACGCCCCCGCCACGAGGCCTCATCG
>CAZQUC010000568.1:0-2549 GCA_964596095.1 uncultured Enterobacteriaceae bacterium | reverse complement strand
CGCTCGGCGCGGCCGAAGGTGCGCAGAAAATAATTGCTGACATTGCCGTCGGCGATCTGCACTGCGCGCGAGCCTTCGGGCAGGCCGCGGAATTTGTTCTTCGTGTCCGTCACCTGCGTGATGGCGTCGAGCATGACTTCCGCGCGCTGGCGACGGATGAGTGAGCGGGAAAAATTGCGCTCGTCGAGCCGGTTGCTCTCGTTGGCGCGCGTGGAGCGCTGGTAGGTCTGGCTCAGGCACAGGTCGCGCACCAGGCGTTTGAAGTCGTAATTGTATTCCGTGAATTTTTTCCCCAAGGCTTCGAGGAGTTCGGGATTCGACGGCGGGTTGGAAATGCGCACGTCATCGACGGGCTCGACGATGCCGACGCCGAAGAAGTGCGCCCACACGATGTTGGCGAGGTTCTTGGCGAAGAAGGGATTGTCGGGCGAGGTGAGCCAGTCGGCGAGCGCGGCGCGGCGGTCCTGCCCGGGCGTCAATTCCGGCTGCTCGCCGCCGAGGAATTTGGGCTTCATCTCGCGGCCGCCGACGATGTTCTTCATCTCGCCAGAGCCGCTGTTGAAGACGACCAGCTCGCGCGGGTCTTCGCTCGGCTTGCGGCCGATCTGGGAGAAAAAGGCCGCGAAACTGTAGTAATCATCGACCGACCAGCGATCGAAGGGATGGTTGTGGCATTGGGCGCATTGGATGCGCGTGCCCATGAAAACCTGCGCGAGGTTTTCGGTGAGTTTGAGCGTGTCTTTTTCGATCTGGTAATAATTGGTCGCCGGCGTCTTGAAGGTGCCGCCGCTGGCGGAGATCAACTCCTTGACGATCTGGTTGAACGGCATGTTGCGCGCGATCCGATCCTGCAACCAGTTGAAATACAGAAGCGTGCTTTTGTAGCTGACTTGGTTGGTGGTGTTGGTGCGGATTTGCAACAACTCGGCGAATTTCATCACCCACAGCTCGGTGAACTCCTTCCGGCCCAGCAATTCATCGACGAGTTTCGCGCGCTTGTCCGGCGAGGGATCGTCGAGAAAGCGCGTGGTTTCCTCCGGCGTGGGCAGCAGTCCGACCGTGTCGAGAAAGACGCGGCGGAGAAAGACGTGGTCTTCGCTGGTCTCCGAGGGGAGGAGGCGCAGCTTGTGCAGCTTGGCATGGACGAGGGTGTCGATGTAATTGGCCTCGGGCGGTTGCGGTTTTTCGTAACGCAGGTTTTCCGGAATGACGATGACCTGGCTGCCCACGGTGAAGGACGCGAAGCGCGCCATGACGAAGGCTTCGCCGCGCTCGCCCGAAGTCAGCAATCCTTCCGAAGACACCGCGGCGCTGCCGGCGTTGCTGGTGACGTAAATGGCCAGCGGGGTCACGTCGCGGTCGGTGCCGTCCGAGTAGCGCGCCCGCACGCTCAATTGTTGCGGCGCGTCGCGGCCTTCGAGCACGATCTGCGGCGGATACACCTCGATACCGGTGACTTGCGCGACCTTGCTCACGTCATCATCGGGCGCGCCCGCTTCCAGCCATTCGAGCAATGTGTGGTTGAGGGCGCTGTCTGGCTCGAACCGCTTGCCGCCGGTGTGAGGCACCGCGCCGATGGATTTCTCGACGAGCAAGCTGGCCTCGGGCAGGGCGAGATTGATCCGGCGGCTGCCCAGCTCGCGGGTGATGCGGTGGTAATCGGCCGCGGGATCGAACCCGAAGAGCGAGAGCATGAACCCATCCTGCCCGCGCGCGGCGCCGTGGCACGAGCCGGTATTGCAGCCGCCGCGCTCCATCACCGGCATCACGTCGAGACGGAAGCTCACCGGACGCTCGGCGGTGGCGGCGCCCACCTTCAGCGGCACTTCCGCCGCTTGATCGAAAAAGCGCACGTGGATGGACGACTCGCCGTCGGTGACGGGCGAGAAGGCGTTGCCCGCGACGTTGACCAACGCGGGTTGCGCGACGTCGAAGGTCACTTTCTTGGTGACCTCGCGCGTGGTGTCGTCGGCGTATTTCGCCAGCACGATGAGCCGTTGCGTGTCGCGTTTGGTTTCCAGGTTGCAGGTGGGCGGATAGACGTGCAGCGAGACCAGCCCCTCGCCGTCGCGCGGCGTGATGATCGACGAGGGATCTTTTTCCGCCAGCGTCACGCCCTCCGGCCACGGCGCGCCGGCGGCCAGCCATGCCTGCACGCGCTCGGTTTGTTCGGGCGTCAGCCGCGGCGCCTTGTCCTGGGGCGGCATGGCTTCGTCGTCGGTGTCCGGCAAACGCACGCGATGGAGCAGCAGGGCGTCTTCAAGCTTGCCGGCCTCGAACAACGGTCCGGAGTCCCCGCCGGTAGTGAGCGCTTCGTGGGTGTGCAACCGCAGTCCGCCTTTGTCCGCTGTTTTTCCGTGGCATTTCACGCAGGAGATTTCGAGCAGCGGCTGGATGTCGGCCGCGAAATCGATCGCCGCTTTGCCGGCGCCAGACCATGCCAATGCCACGGCCGCACTGTAAACAAAGGCCCGGGGGGTGGACGGGAAAGGGGATGGAAAGCGCACGAGGCCCAACGTAGCGGGAGAGGTCGCGTGTCTCAAGCCGCG
>CAZQUC010000567.1:0-2552 GCA_964596095.1 uncultured Enterobacteriaceae bacterium | reverse complement strand
CCGGCCCCCAAGCCACGCCCGGCCTGGAAAGTCATCGATCACCGCGGCCAGGCGTATCTCGACATCGCGGATGTGGCCGGGTTCTTTGACTTCAACACCGTGAAGCGCGAGGGCCGCGGCGTGCTGCTGGAAAAGGAAAAAGTGGTGGACGGCCGAAAATTCGTCACCGAATGCCGCGCCACGGCGGGATCGAAGCTCATCACCCTCAACCGGCTGCGGTTTCACATGAGCTACCCGTTGGTGCAGGCACGGGATGGCAAGCTTATCGTCTCGGCCTTCGATGTCATCCACCTCATCGACCCCATCCTGCGCCCGGAGCAAGCGCGCGAGCCGACCCGGCTGAAAGTCATCATCCTCGATCCCGCGCGCGGCGGCGGCGAAATCGGCGTCACCACGAAACACGGCCAAGAGAAAGACGTGACACTGGATGTGGCGCAGCGGCTCCGGCCCCTGCTGGAAAGCGCCGGCTTCCGTGTGGTCATGACCCGTGAAGGGGACCAACTGATTTCCCTCGCGGAGCGGATGCGTCTCACCAATCAGGTGCAGGAGGAAGCCATCCTCGTCAGCCTGCACTGCGGCTACGGTAACGAGAGGGAGAAGGGCGTGGAAATGTTCACGCTCTCCCCCTGCGGCACGCCCTCGACGACGGGCGACGAAGGCAAGCCAGTGGATCCCAAGTTTTACCCCGGAAACATCAACGACCGCGAATCGATGGCGCTGGCCACCGCCTTGCAGGGACGGCTGGTCACGCGGCTCGACACCGAAGATCTCGGCATCCGCCGCGCGCGGTTCGAGGAATTGAAAGCCGCCCACATGCCCGCCGTGGCTTGCCGGCTCGGCCGGCTCGCGCATCCCGAGGAGGGCCGCCGGCTTGGCGCCGATCCCGCCTACCGGCAGAAAATCGCCACCTCGCTCGCCGAAGGGCTGGGCGTTTATGCCAAGGTCATGGAAATGGGCGCCCTCCCGCGCGTCAACCTGCTGAAATTCTCCCGTGTGGAAACCGAGCGCGGCGTGCCCGATGCCACCGGCGACCAGCTCGTGCATGTCAAGGCCCTCCTCGCCAAGACCGACAAAAACGCGGAGATCGACCCCTCCAAAATCACGCTCCAGATCTTCTTCCTCGACTTCGTCAACAACGAGGAAATCGACCTCAGCGCGTGCGACACGCCGACCGCCGAATGGGTCTCCGCCATCCCGGACTGGAAAACGGCGAGTTACGAGGAGGTCAATTTCACCTACCACCAGCCCGCTCCCGACGAGGCCTCACTCAGGACCCTCGGTCGCCGCGTGTATTACGGCTACGTGCTGCGCCTCATCTACGGCGACGACCTCATGGACGAATACGCCGAACCCGCCAACGTGCGCCGCGGCCTGGGAAATTTCACCCCGCTGCTGCCTCGTCGGCGATAAGCCCCGCCGCGCCTTGGACGTCCCTTTGGTCCGTTCCATCCTTTTTGCCCCTTTGCTTCATTATTCCTGATTGGTTAAATTTATTGAATTTCCAAAAAAATTAGCCACCATGCGCCGATGCCACTTCGGAAAACAGGGCTGAGCCTGGCCATCACGGTCGCGATTCTGCTGGTGCTGGGCCTGTTGGCGTCCGCACACCGTCAGACGCGCCCTGCTTCCGGCACCGACGCGGCCACGACCTGGACCGCACCGGGAGACGCCGCCGCCTTGGCGATGACCTCGCCCGGCGCGGACACGACGCCGGACAATCCGCTCCATCAGCCCTCGGCGCCCCGGCCCGAATGGGAAGTGCTGCCGGCCTGCCGGCTGGCCCCCAACAAGACGAACGCCGCCCATCACTTCCACACCCGCCGGCAGGGCAGCGACGCCTTCGTGTTCCAGCTTTATTGCGTGCAAGCGCCCGAAATCACCGTGCCCACCGAAGAAGACATCGACCAATGGGGCCGTTACTTCGGGTTCAACGAGCGGATGAGCGAGAAGGCCAAAGGCGAGGCGCTGCTGCGACTCGGCACCCAGGCGTGGACCGCCGTCGAGCGGTTGTTGCAAGAGCGGGAATTCCTCGTGCTGACCAAGTGGAAACAACCGCCCGGCTCCCATCACTATTACGCGCTGGTTTTTTTCAAGGACGACGAAGGAGCTCTGCGCTCGCTGCAGGAATGGCTGGTCGAGCAAGGCTACGCGCAGATCACGACCCAGTCCCTCGACCGCTTGCCGACCGGCGAAAGCCTGGAGCAATTCGTGGCGCGCCTGGAACGCCAGCAGCAGGTGGCCCAAACCGGCCGCCGCGGCGGATGGGGGCAGCTCGCGGCCAGACGATAGGGCTTGCCAAAAACAGGCTACACCACGACGGACGGCGGCGTTTCCCACAAGGCCAGCCGCACGGTGAAGGTCGTCCCGGTGCCGGGGGCGGAGCGGAAGGTGAGCGTGCCACCGTGGAGATCGACGCAGCGTTTGACGATGACAAGGCCGAGGCCGGTGCCGGGAATGTCGCTGACATTGCGGCACCGGTGGAAGGCTTCGAAGAGGCGCGCGTGCTCGTCTTCCGGAATGCCGAGGCCGTGGTCAGCCACGGTGAAGACGGC
>CAZQUC010000566.1:0-2561 GCA_964596095.1 uncultured Enterobacteriaceae bacterium | reverse complement strand
TTTTGCGCGTCTTCCACGCGTTGCAGCGCTTCGATGAATTCACGCAGCATTTCCACGGGCACCATGATGGTGTCGCGACGGCCCCGCACGTCCTCGGTGATTTTGACCACGCGGCCGCGGTCGTTCTCTTTCAGGTCGAGAAAGAAAAGCTTCCGATCAGTGATCAGTTTCTCCGTATGCAACGGCGGTTGATGCTGGCGGCGCGGCTGGTATCCGCCTCCACCGCCTCCAGCTCCACCGCCCCCGCCTCCACGGTAACCACCCCCTCCGCGATAGCCTCCGCCACCGCGATAGCTGTTGCCCCGTTGGTAGCTGTCTCCACGATAGCCACCGCCGGAATCCTCGTCGTCATAGAACGGCATGTCTTTCGGTCCTCCTCGGATGTGATCTCTGAATATGCGCCGGAAGCCATTTCCCGGCGGAAGCAGTTAGAGAACGGGAAGTTCGGGAGAAATCAAGCACTTATCGTAATTTATCCTGTAATTCAGGGTTTTCCCCGATGCTTCCTTTCCTGGTCCGTCAGGGCGGGGAAGCGCCGGCACCGGCCGTCATTTGCCGGGCGGAACCTTCTTCACGAAACAGGCTTTCAGCATGATGGCGATGCCGTTCATCTTGCAGGAAATCTCATGATCGCCGTCCACGAGGCGGATGGGCCGCGACTTCGCCCCTGATTTGAGCACCTCCGATGAGCCTTTGAGCTTCAAGTCTTTGATCATCGCGACCACATCGCCGTCCGCCAGCACGTTGCCATGGGCGTCCTTGACCACGCGCTCGCCGGCACCGGCGGCTTCCGGGGCGGCGTCACGCGGCCATTCGTGACCGCAGGTGGCGCATTCAAAATGGTCGGGAAAGTCCAGGAGATCGGACATTTCGCACATCGGGCAGGTGGACTGGCTCATCGGGCAGAAGACATCGCCCGCCGCGGCGTGGCAAGCCTTTGTTTTCTTGGCGCCGCCCTCCGGGTCCGTGAAAGCCGGCCGCGCCTCGGGAGATTGGCATGAGTTTGGCGACATTCGGGCCGGCGCCCGGCGGGATCGCGTTTCCACCGGCGTGCGTCCTTGCCAAGCCGGGCTTCCCGTTCCTCTTTCCGCGCGTGATTTCCGCCGTTTTCATCACCTCGCCTCATGCCCGCGTCTGACCGCCGTCTCCGCGGATGGAATTGGCTGGCCGCCGCGCTGCTGCTCGGCGGCTTTGCCTGGCTGTGCGCGGCCGTGTTCCTGCGGCTGGGGCAGGAGGCGCGCTGGGACAAGACTTGGGAATACCGCAAGTCCCTCACCAGCGGCTGGTTGACCACGCTGATCATCTCCCTCGCCAGCCTGGCCGGGAGCACCGTGGTCGGGTTGCTCTTCATGTTCGGGCAGCGCGCGCCCTTGCCCGCCGTGCGCTGGACGTGCCGGATTTTCCTGGAATTCGTCCGCGAAACCCCGCTGCTGGTGCATCTGCTCTTCGGCTATTTCGTCATCTTCGCGCCGCTCCTCTCGCGCCCGCTGCACGATCTCGGCTGGAATGACAAGCTCGTCATCGGCGTGCTGCTGCTGTCGCTCTTCGAGGGGGCGTATCTCGGGGAGATCCTGCGCGGCGGCATTGAAAGCATTCCGAAAACCCAGTGGGATTCCGCGCGGGCCGTCGGTTTCGGCCGCGGGCAGATTTACCGCTACGTGATCTTTCCGCAGGCCTTGCGCCGCGTGCTGCCCGCCGCGGCCGGGTTGTTCGTCTCTCTCATCAAGGATTCCTCGCTGCTCAGCGTCATTGGCGTGATGGATTTCACCTATACAACGCGCAGCTTCATCACCAGCACCTACGCCGGGCTCGAAGGCTACGTGCCGCTGGCCGTGGGCTACCTCGTCCTGACCATCCCCATCGCCTGGCTCTCGCATTACCTGGAGAAACGCTTCCGCCATGAAACTTGACGCCTCCGCGGTCATCAAAAATTACGGCGCGACGCGGGCGCTCGACGGCCTCACGCTGCGTGCGGATGGCGTCTCCGTGCTGGCGCTGATCGGCCCGTCCGGCGGCGGCAAAAGCACGCTGCTGCGCGTGCTCGGCGGCCTGGAGTCCGCCGATGCCGGCACGGTGCGGGTCAACACGCACCACCTCGGCCACGAACCGGCGGCGCTCCAAGCCTACCGGCGGCGCAACGGCTTCCTCTTCCAGCAGTTCAACCTTTTTCCGCATCTCACCGCGCACCGCAACGTCACCCTGCCGCTGGAGAAGGTGCAGGGGCTTTCCCCCGCGGAAGCCAAGGCGCGCGCCGATGATGTGCTCGACCGCTTCGGTCTGCTCCCGCACGCGGGGAAAATGCCCGCCGAGCTGTCCGGCGGTCAGCAACAACGCGCCGGTCTCGCCCGCGCCATCGCCGCGCGGCCCGAGGTGCTCTTCCTCGACGAGCCCACCTCCGCGCTCGATCCCGAGATGACCGCCGAGGTGCTCGAAGTCATCCAGGAACTCGCCGAAGCGGGGCAGGACATCATTCTCAGCACCCACGAAATGGGGTTCGCGCGTGCCGTGGCCGGGCAGGTCGCCTTCGTCGCCGCCGGCAGGATCGAGGAAACCGCGCCTCC
>CAZQUC010000565.1:0-2569 GCA_964596095.1 uncultured Enterobacteriaceae bacterium | reverse complement strand
TCGCCGAACGCCCAGGCCTGCACGCGGTAAGGCATGGCCGTGGGCAGGGTTTCGCCGCGATCGAGCCGGGCGAGATTTTTCCGCGCGTGGTAGCCGGTGATGCCATCGACGGTCACGCGGCGCTCCCATTCCGCGCGTGAGGGCAAGGCATCGAAGGGCAGCGGGAGGTCGCTGACCGCGCCGGCCGGAGCAGCGGACACGGGACGCAACGCGGTCGTGAGCAAGCGGCCGACTTCGGTGGCGATCTCGCGGCCGTGGGCTTGGGTGAAATCCAGTCCCTGACGCGGATGCGGATTGGCGTCCGCGCCGCAACCAATGGAAACCAGGGCGATGCTGCCGGGATGCGCGGCTTCGAAATATTCCTGCGCGTAGCCGGCCCAGTCGCCGCCGTGGAGATTGGAGGCCAGCGTGGTGCAATGGCAGGCGTAATTCGCGAGCACGGCGCGGAGACTGCCCTCGGGCGATTTTACGGCCAGCACGGGCAGTGAATGATCGACCGGTCCGTCTTTCGTGCGGCGGTTTTTGGCGAAGCCGGCTTGGCCTTCGCCCCACGCCACGGTGGCGGGCTGGCGATCCTGGAGCGCATCGAGCGCGACGCGAACCAGCTTGTCGGTGAACTCGCGCGTGTAGCGGTCGATGGCGGCTTGCTCTTCGGGGATGATGTCCTTGCTGAAAAGATTCGGCAGCACGCCGGTGAGCATCGGACCGTTGTGGGTGTGGCTGGCGCAAAGGGCAAAGTTCGCGCGCGGCAGTGGGAGCTTTTCATTGACCCGCCGGTAAACCTCGTCGGTGACCTCGAAGGGCACGCCCACGTTGTCCACGGTGAGGAGCACCGCGCTGTCGCGCTCGTCACGCCCGAAGGCCAGCGCCTTGGCCCACAGGCGTTGCTCCACACCCTCGGAGACCGTGGTGCGGCCGCCGTAGCCGCTCAGGCGGATGGGGTAATCCGGCGTGACATCCACGCGCGCCACTCCGACCGGAATCAGCGTCGGCGAAGCCGGAGCGGACGCCGCGCGCGCCGCGAGCCACAATCCGCCGAGGACGACCAGCGCGGCCAAGGTGGTCAGGAACTGGGCGTGGCGGCAAACGACGGACCGACGTGGGGCGATGGCAGGCGGTGGCGGGATCATCATAGAAAAGCGGGCGAACGGGTTTCCCGGGATGCTGGGGAAATCCCGTCGCTTGGGAAACAAAAAAGGACCGAAAGGATGGAAGCGACGAAAGGGGCCGGGAGGTGGGGGCGCGAAACCAGACGCCCCCTCATTTCTGCAAGCGGTAGAAATGGGCTTCCAAGGCGGCGGGCAGGGTCACTTGATAGCGGCCGCCCGAGAGCACCGGTGCGGTGGGGACTTCGCTCCAGTTTCCGAGGACGAAATCAGGCGTGGTGTGCAGGGTGAACCCTTCCGCGCTTTCCGGCCAGGAGAGCACGATATTCTCGCCAAGCCGCGTGATTTCCAGCTCCACCGAGGTCGGTGCGAGCGGACCGTAGTGTTGATACCGCGCGGTGGTGGCGACCGAGAGGTTGATGCTCGCGGTGGCCATGCCGAGAGAGACGGTATTGGGATACGGCGGTTCCGGGGTGATCTGGTCGCCGAGCTGGATCCACGTCACGCCGTCGGTGCTGTAGAACGACGTGAAGGTCTGCCCCGCGCGCAGGAGCCGGAACCACGCGTTGGGGAAGGCGAAATCCGCCGCACGCACGGGGAAGGATTCGCCCGGTCCGAGCGTGGTGGTCGCGCCGGTCTCCGCGCGCACGGTGGCCACCCAGTTATTCTGCCCGCCCACGGCGTAAGTGCCGGCAAAGAGATTGCGGCTTTCGGGCGACACGTCCTCGCGGACCATCAGTCCTCCACGGGCCGAGGGATTGGCCAGCGTGATCCCGGCCAACTGCACGCGCACGTCGAAGTCGCCGGTCTTTTCCTCGTAGAGAAAATGAAAGGAATCCGCCGCCAGCCAGATGTCCGCGCCGGCGGAGGTCACCTCATAAACGCCCGGCTCCGGGCTGATGACGGTGGAGGGCAGATTGACCCCGCCGATATCCTCGGACAACCATGGCAGGATCTCCCCGGTGACACTGGTGTCGATGACATTGCCCGCGAGATCCGACACGCCATCGATGGCCAGGGTGAACGATGTCCCCACCAGCGGGTCCACCAGCAAGACCACGGAAGCGCCATCCGGCTGCAAGAGCGCCTCATACACGGCGGCGGCGGGCGTAAGCCGGTAATTGGCGGGATCGGTCGCATTGCTCGGATCCACGGTTTCGCTGAACCGCACCAACACGCTGCTCCCGCCGACGCTGGAAGCGCCCAGCACCGTCGGCGTGACGGTGTCGGGGGTCACGGTCAGCACCGCCGGGTTGCTGGTCACGGAACTCCCGCCGGGGAGAGAGGCCCGCAGCGTGAAGCTCGCGCCGGAATCCGTCAGCGCCGCCAGCGGCAGGGTATAGGTCGGGACATTGGGACCGGTGATCGGCTCGCCGTCGCGGAACCATTGGTAAATGACATTCTCCGACGCGGCGCCGGTGACCTCCACGGAGGCAGTGAACGTCGCCGCCGTATTTTCCGCG
>CAZQUC010000564.1:1105-2584 GCA_964596095.1 uncultured Enterobacteriaceae bacterium | reverse complement strand
GGAGGAAAATCTCGCGCTCATGAAAACGCTTTTCCTCGAAGACTGGCCGCAGGCGGCGACGGACGCGTCGCTGGAAGCGCGGTTCGACGCCGCGGTGGCTCAGGGCTCGGACGGGGCCTGGCGCAGCCGCCGGGAGATGATCCGCTCGGGGTTCGATCCCACCATCTGGGTGCGCTCCGGCGCCGAAGTGACGCCGGAGTTGAAACGCCTCATCATTTTCTGCGGCGACTTGTGCCGGGCCTACCTGCCGGCCTGGAAGTCGCGATTGGACAGCCTCTACGTTTCCTCGCCGCGGGAGTTCAATGTCGGCATCGCCCTCGAAGAACTGGACTGGGTCTGGCAGGTGGAGGCGGATTTCGATCAAAGCAACTCCGGCTGGGGACGGGCCGGACTGGCGGCGAACAATCCCGAGCGCCGGGCGGTGTGGACGGAAGTCATCCCCGACATCATCAGTCCGGACCCGGATCGCGAAGCCGCTGCTTATGTCACGCTGTGCCAGCCGGTCGATGACGCCGGGGGCCGCCACCTCGTCACTTTCCACCACGATCTCGGCCTGACCGATTTGATGAAAAACACCGCGCAGAGCGAACGGCCGGGCGTCGAGCATGTCATCTTCCGTCGCGACGGCGCGGTCATTGCTTCGCCCCGCGTCAGCGCGGAGCGGCTCGCCGACGGGACGTTCCGCATGGCCGCTTCCGGCGATCCGTTGCTGGAGCGCCTCTTTGCCCTCGCGTCCGCACGGGACGGCGCACCGTGGGCGGGCTACGATCCCGCCGGCGACAGCTACCTCGCCCTCAGCCGGCTGGAGGGGCCGGACTGGATCTTCGCCTCCGTGTTGCCCGGCCCCGAGCTGCGCCGCCAAGCGTCGTCGGCCGCCCGCCACGTCCTGTGGACCGGCCTCGCCGCGCTCGCGCTCGTGCTGCCCCTGCTCGCTTTCATTCTCCGCCGGCAGATCGCACGGCCGCTCGGGCAGTTGTTGGAAATGACCCGCCGCATGGCGGAAGGCGACACCGCCGCGCGCGTCGGCTGGCACAGCCGCGACGAGATCGGCCTCGTCGCCGACGCCTTCAACCGCATGGCCCACAATGTCGCCGAGCGCGACGCCTCCTTGCAGCGGCTCAATCTCGACCTCGAACGGCGCATCGCCGATCGCACCGAGGGGCTGCGCCGATCGGAGGAACGCATGCGCCACGCGCTGGAGCGCGAGAAGGAACTCAACCAGCTCAAGGACAACTTCGTCGCGATGGTTTCGCATGAATTCCGCACCCCGCTGGAAGTCATCATGACCTCCACCGACATCCTCCACCGCTACCTCGAACGCGTCACCCCCGAGCAGCGCGCCGCCCAACTCGCCACCATCCAGGACGCCGTGCGCCGCATGTCCACGATGATGGAGGAAGTCCTCCTCCTCGGCCGCGTCGAGGCCGGCCGCCTCACCTGCCGGCCGCAGGACGTGCACCACGCGGGCAGGTGCACGTC
>CAZQUC010000564.1:0-1095 GCA_964596095.1 uncultured Enterobacteriaceae bacterium | reverse complement strand
CGGAAATCGGCCCCTCCTTTTCCGACCCGCACGGGATCACCCTGGAGCTGGCCGACCTCCCGCCCATGGTCATGGCCGACGAAACGCTGCTGCGCCACATCTTCACCAACCTGCTCTCCAACGCCGTCAAATACTCCGAACTCGGCGCGCCCGTGCGCTTCGCCGTGCGCCGGGAGGGCCGCGACGCCGTCTTCACCATTGAGGATCACGGCCTCGGTATCCCCGCCGCCGATCAGCCGCATCTCTTCGATGGTTTCCATCGCGGCCGCAATGTCGGGACGCGTCCCGGCACCGGCCTCGGCCTCGTCATCGCCCGCCGCTGCGTGTGGCTGCACGGCGGCGCCATCGACTTCACCAGCCGCGAAGGCCACGGCACCACCTTCACCGTGCGCCTGCCCTTGTTCGAGGAAGCCACCGCCACCGCCACCACCACCGCCGATCCCGCATCCGATCCCGCATGAAAAAGACCATCCTCATCATCGAGGACGAAGCCCGCACCCGCGCCAACCTCGCCGTCATCCTGGAAATGGAGCACTACCGCGTGCTCACCGCCGACGATGGGATTCCCGGCGTGGCCCTCGCTCGCGCGGAGCGGCCCGACCTCATCCTCTGCGACGTGACCATGCCCGGCCTCGACGGCCACGGCGTGCTGCGCGCCTTGCGCGAGCACCCCGCCACCGCCGCCATCCCGTTCATCTTCCTCACCGCGCGCGGCGAGCGCCGCGACCTGCGCGCCGGCATGGACCTCGGCGCGGATGATTATCTGGTCAAACCCGCCGCCGCCACCGAGTTGCTCGCGTGCCTGGAGGCCCGCTTCAAACGCGCCACCCAGCAAACGCCCGCCGTCTCGTTCAAACCCGACTTCAGTTCCCCCGCGCCGTTGAAGAGCCTCGGCCTCACCGACCGCGAAGCCGAAGTCCTCCTCTGGGTCGCCCAGGGCAAAAGCAACGGCGAGATCGGCCTCCTCCTCGGCGCGGCCGAAAACACCATCAAACGCCATCTCCAGCACATCTTCGAAAAACTCGGCCTCGACAACCGCCACGCCGCCATCGTCCGCGCGCTGGAGGCGCTCACGGCCGGCGGGTAATGGTCAGG
>CAZQUC010000563.1:0-2598 GCA_964596095.1 uncultured Enterobacteriaceae bacterium | reverse complement strand
GTATTGACAAAGACCGTGCCCGTCACCGCCACGAGACCGAAGAAGAGCATCACGAACAATTCGCCCAGCCCGCGATACGCCAGCGGCCACGGTCCGCCCGTATAGCCGAAGGCGAAATACAACGACGGCGCGCCGATGGCCACGATCGGCCACCCGCGCGCGAGGAGCAGCGGCACGGCAAACGCGCACGCCACCGCCAGCGCCCCCACGCCGAGGCCGAGCACCGCGCGCGGCGAAAGCAATCCACTCGCCGTCACCCGCACCGGCCCCAGCCGCGCCGCCGTGTCCGCGCCTTTTTGGAAATCCAGCGCGTCGTTGAAGAAATTCGACGCCAATTGCAAGGCCAGCGCGCCGCCCAACGCGCACCCCGCCAACCCCGGCGACCACGCCCCGGTCAGCTTCCACGCCAACACCGATCCCACCCACACCGGCGTCAGCGCGGCGGGCAGGGTCTTCGGACGAGCGGCAAGCAACCACGGCGGCATCCGGTTCTCATAGCGGCGGACGGAGACAAGGAAAGCGCGAATGGGGGAGGGGAGGCGCGTCCCTGTGAATCCGATGCCGGTCTTGCCCGCTCACCCCCAAACGCTTTCATAAAGATGCTTTTTCAGCAGGCATTCAAAGCAGTGCCTTCATTATTCATTGATGGTCAAGCTGCGGAATGTTGAGCAATGTGCTTGCGGCTTGGCGATCCGCTTCCTTTCTTCCTGTTTCTGCTGGCGGGAGGTTTCCTGAGTTCGTCCGCTCACGCGCAACAATTCGGAGATTTCACCTACACCAGCGATGGTTCCGCCATCCACTCCATTCTATGAGAAATAAAATCCGTCCCTTCCACTCAATACGGTTGACTAATCCTATGGTTTGGCCGGGGCCAGCGGCCGGGCTTTGAGTCCGAGATGGCATCCGGCCAGCCGCTCGCGGCCGGGCATGCCGCCGTGGACCGGACGGTTGAGGATTTCCGGATCGCCGTCCGCGCCGGCGATGACCAGCGTGGTGGTGCCGCCGCCGTCGAGATTGATCCCGTCCCACGCGCCGAGGTGCTTGAGCCAGCGGCCGAGCTCGTCGGTGGTGACGCCACCGCTCCAAGCCAACTGCCGGCCATCCACCGCCAGCCAATACAGCCAGCGGCCGTCCTTGGACACGCCGGCGGCGGTGCGGGGGTGCAGTTTTTGGTCGCCACGATGGGTCAGTTCGCCCCCGCGGAGGATGACGGAGAACCCGCCCACCGCGTTCCATGCGCCTTTCATATCGCCACCGGGATCGGCGATCCAGGCCCGGTTGGTCTTGTCGATCACCAGCGCGGGGCGCTGGCCGGCCGCGGAGACTTTTTTGCCATTGGAAACGAGCAGGCCCAGCACGTCCTGAGGCTGTCCGGCCTGGCGATGGATTTTGTCAAAGGGCGCGGCGTTGATGGCGGCTTGCAGGCCGTGGGTTTTGAGAAAGTCGCTGGTCAATTGCGCGTCGGTTTCGCCGGGGCGCTCGCCATTGTCGGGCGTGGCGAAGAAGGACAGTCCTTTCGCACGTAGGTCGATGCGCATCGCGACGGCCCGCAGGCCACGCGGCTCGGTCGCCTGGAGCGTGGTCGTGGCCACGCCTTGGAAACGCGGTTGCCAGGACGGCGCGACGGCGGCGAGGTCCTGCGCGCGGAGGGCGGGCGCCGTGATGACCAGGCCGAAGCAGGCGAACACGGAAGCAACCGTTCGGAGCCGTCGGGAAGTCATCCGGAAACACCGGAGCGCGAAGCGATGAATGAAACGAGCGGGCATGACGTCGGAGGAAAGCGCGCGGCGGACGGGTTTCCACCATTCCTTGCGCCGCGGGACGCGTTCCGGTATAATGCGGCCACGCGTTCCGGTTTTGTTCAACCGCACCGAATCATGAAACGGCATCTTTTTCTCTGCTCCCTCGGGCTCTGGCTGGCATGGGGCGTCTTCTTCGGCGCGCCACCCGTCGCCGCCCAGCAAAAAAGCGGTCTCCACCGCGAACGTGGCGCGATTTACGTGGAGGAGCTGACGGACAAAAAGATCGCACTGCATCTGCCCGAGGCGGTCCCCGCTTACACCGACCTCACCGGCCGCCGCAGTATCGGCATGTTGGTGCCCGGCCAGCAGGTGGCGTTGGTGGCGTTTTCGGAGAAGGCCTGCCGGGTCCGCGCCCGTGCCACGCATGGCGATGTCGTCGGCTGGGTGGGCATGAAGCATCTCCGGGCCAAAGACCCGCAGATTTTCGAGCGTCTGAAGCAAGCCGCGGAGCGTCAAAAGCAGGTCGAGGCCTACATCGCGAAAAAGGAAATCGCCCTCGGTATGACCCCGGATGAAGTCATCCAGGCGCTCGGCAAGCCCGACGAGGAAAGCTCCGACGTGCGCAAGACCGGCACCAGCGGCAGCTTCGCGTATGTGGTGTATGACCGCGTGCCACAGCGCAATCTCGTGCGCGACCGCTACGGCCGCCTCGCGCAGACCGTCATCTACGTCAAAGTCGAAACCGGCCGCATGACCGTCGTCTTTGAGAACGGCGCGGTCTCCAACATCCAGACCACCAAGGGCCGGCCGAACTGGAACAATACCCGCATCGTCGTGCCGCCGATCAATATTTGGT
>CAZQUC010000562.1:0-2609 GCA_964596095.1 uncultured Enterobacteriaceae bacterium | reverse complement strand
TCATCTCAAATGCCCCCCCTTTTTTGCCTATTTTGCCCTTAACCGAGTGCCATTCGGGACAGGCATTCCTTCCTCAGTAACGTGGCGCAAAAACATCAACTCAGACGGAAGCCATGGAATAAGTCAATAAATATGTCCTCCATCCAACGACTGCTATAACCAAAATCAAAATACTTATTGAACGCCACATGGGCCTCCATTTCGAGGAAAATACTATCAATGCTGTCATAATAATTGCCCCCGCAATATGGGCAATTGATAAGGCGAAACACAACAACATGAATCCCGTGTTGGTGTCTTTTGAAATCCACAACAAAAGTAAATGCAGCAGCACAATGCATAATGCCGCAATCGAAGTCTTAGCCGTTAACCACATTTTCGGAGTAGTTGTTTTGGTAAAGGGACAGGCATTATACCCAAAAGGTCAAAGGTCAGGCTGCTATTCTCCGCTGTCGTTATTTTGACTTCGTCCAAATTTTTTCTCAAACAAAATATTCCCGTCCTGTGAGACAATCGCGCAATACCTCACAGGCTGATCGTTTCTTTGGTCCGCTCGAAAAACACCCTTTTTGGTTACCAAATTAGTGTTCACTACACCGTGCCAGAGCTTGTCAATCGTGGCATTTGTTTGTTTATGCGCTTTTTCATCAAGCACGACAATAAGCTGGCGACTTTCCGTTATTTTGTATGCGTAGCCATACCTTACCCCGCCACGACGGCTGTGTGTCATCACCAAACCATTGGTCACAGACGCCAAAGATGGGCAGCTAGATGACGGAAGTTGTTTTAATCTTGCCAAAACAACAGCTTCACGGCTCATGCTAGCAGCAGAATCAAGGTCGATCTGCTTACATGAAGCGGCTCCGATGGCACTCACCGCCGCCAACCATCTAATTTTGGAAAGAAAATCTACCATACAGTCGTCCAGTAGCCCCACTTTATATACGCAATAGGTGTGCTTTGGCCGTTTTAGTGTAAAAGGACAGGCGTTTCTTCCTCGCCAATACGGACTAGGGGAAGTTTCATCACGAAATGGGGGCTTCCGGCAAATATCAGCGCAGTTGGTCCGCCGGTTGGAAGCCGTCTTTGACCACCGTGTCCTGGAGATTGTGCCGATCGACGGCGATGATGTCCGAGAGCAGGGCGGGCACTTGTTTGAAGCCGTTGTCCACCGTGCCGTTGGCGACGATCACCTCGCGGCGCGCGAGCTTGACGGCCGCCTCCGCCGCGGCGTCGGCCAAACGGGAGAGCGGTTTATAGACGGTCATCGTCTGCACGCCGCGCAGGATGCGCTGGCAGGCGGCGAGTTCGGCGTCCTGGCCGGTCACGAGCACCTGGCCGGCGAGGCCTTCCTCGATGAGCGCCTGGATCGCGCCTCCCGCCGTGCCGTCGTTGGAGGCGAGCACGCCCTGCACATCACGCCCGCGCGCGGTCAACGCGGCGTTCATGATTTTCTTGGCGTTCTCGGGCTTCCAGTCGAGCGCCCAATCCTCGAAGACCACCTCGATATCGCCCTGGGCGATCAACGGGCCGAGCACGCTGTCCTGGCCTTCCTTGAAGAGCTTCGCGTTGTGATCGGTCTTCGAGCCGTAAATGCGGACGATTTTGCCCCGGCCGCCCGGCAGGTGGTCCACGAGGTAGCGCGCCTGCATTTCGCCGACCTTGACGTTGTCGAAGCTCAGATAGAGATCGACGTCCGCATCGGTGATGAGCCGGTCGTAGGCGATGACGGGCACGCCGGCTTTTTTGGCGGCCGCCACCGCCTTGGCCATGGCGGCGCCATCGTGCGGGACGATGACCAGCACGTCCACGCCGCGGCTGAGCAGCGACTCCACGTCCTGCATCTGGCGCGTGTCGTCGGAATTGGCCGATTGATCGAGCACCTTCGCGCCGAGTTTCTCCACCGCGGCGACGAACCGGTCGCGGTCTTTCTGCCAGCGCTCCTCTTTCAGCGTATCCAACGACAGCCCCACCAGCGGCGGACCAGCGGCGCGCCCCGGGACCGCGCCGCCTCCCGGGCCACGCCGGGCCAGCACGGTTCCGATCAGCACGCTCAGCACCAGCGAGGCGACGACAAGCAAGAGGCGGGGATTCATCACAAAAAACGGGGTTGGAGAAAAAACGTCGCCGCCTTTGTAGCAGGGAAATCCTTCCTCCGCCAGTCTCTTGCCATCCACGGGGATTTTTGATCGGGTGGTCATGGCGACTTCGCGGGCGGCGCGCTGTTCACGGCGTTTCCGGCGGGTTTTGGCGCGCACGGTGTTGAGCGCATGGCGGAACCGTGAGTCGGTGCCGCCACGCGTCGAGAGCCGCCGGCTCCGGCACGGTGCCGGGAGGACACCTCGCCAACACGGAGGAAGCCTCCTGCGTCAGATGCGTGGCCCGTGGCCAGATGCGCGCGCGACCCGAGGACGCGCTCCGCAGTGCGGTAAACCGCGCGGAGGTGGCGTTCCGCGAGCGACCGCAGGGTCTCGGGGCTGCCGTCGCGGGCCGTCGGCCTCAGCGGAATGTCGGAAACAGGCATCGTTTCTCCTGCTTTAATCACCGTCGCCCCGTTCCACACGGCAAAAAAATACCGGCATGCCTCCGGTCATCGGAATTCGCATGGC
>CAZQUC010000561.1:0-2624 GCA_964596095.1 uncultured Enterobacteriaceae bacterium | reverse complement strand
GGCGCATCCATTGCATTCGCCCGCGGGTTCCGGCATCTTTCCACTCCAGACACGATGAAAAAACTCTCCGTTGGTCCAGGCATTGCAAACGGCCGCTCCGTAGGCCGGAGTGGGGGCTCCGCCGGGGCAGCGGCGCTGGTATGGCTGAGCCTCGCCGCGATGGCGCCGGCGGCCAAACCGACCTTGCAAACGATCCTGCCGCGTGGCGTCCAACGTGGCACCGACGCGACGTTCACGCTGCATGGCGAACGCTTGCAGGATACCGTCGAGGCGCTGTTGTCCTTGCCCGGCGTCACGATCAAGGAGCTGACGCCCGCCGAGGATGGCAAAAGTGTCGCGCTCCAGGCGGCGATCGCGGCCGATTGCGCGCTGGGCGAGCATTATCTGCGGCTGCGCGCGAAGTCCGGGTTGTCGGAGGTGAAGACGTTTTGGATCGGCCAGTTTCCGCAGGTGGCGGAAAGCGAACCCAACGACACGGTGGCCGCGCCGCAGGCCATCCCGCTGAACGTCACCATCGAAGGCGTGGCGGAAAACGAGGATGTGGATTTTTACGCGGTGGACTTGAAGAAAGGGCAGCGCTTGTCCGTGGAAGTCGAAGGGCTGCGGCTCAACGGCAGTTTCTTCGATCCCTATGTGGCGATCCTGAATGCGAAGCGGTTCGAGCTGGCGGCGGCGGACGATACCGCGCTGCTGGCGCAGGATCCGCTGGCGCAACTCGTCGCGCCGGAGGACGGCACGTATTTCGTGCAGATTCGCGACAGCTCTTACGTCGGCAACGGCGAGTGCCGGTATCGCCTGCATGTCGGGGCGTTTCCGCGGCCGACGGGCGTTTATCCCGCCGGCGGCAAGACGGGGAGCGAGATCGAGGTGACGTTCGTCGGCGATGTCTCCGGTCCCATCACTCAAACGGTGAGACTGCCGGACGCGCCGTCGGCCAAATGGGGCGTCTATGCGGCGCAGGACGGGCTGGTGTCGCCCTCGGCGAATTGGATGAGGGTCAGCGAGTTCGACAACCTGCTGGAGGCGGAGCCGAACGACGACCTCGCGCACGCGACGGCGGCGGCGGGCGATCTGCCGCTGGCTTTCAATGGCGTGATCGGCCAGCCCGGCGATGTCGATCATTTCAAGTTCACTGCGAAAAAGGACCAGAAATTCACTTTCATCGCCCACGCGAAATCGCTGCGTTCGCCGCTTGATCCCGTCATCGAAATCCGCAATCAGGACCACGCCGTCATCGCCGCCAATGACGACGCGCTCGGCCCCGACGCGAAAATCGACTTCACCGCCCCGGCTGATGGCGCGTATTTTTTAACGGTCTATGACCACCTGCGCAACGGCGCGCCGGATTACATCTACCGCGTGGAAGCCGCGCCGGCCGTGCCGTCGCTGACCCTGAGCATCCCGCAATTCGCGCGCTACGATTACCAGTCGCGCCAGATGATGCCGGTGCCGCGCGGCAATCGCGTGGCCGCGGTGGTCAACGGCAACCGTGTGAACTTCGGCGGCGACCTCGTTTTCGAAGCGCCGGACCTGCCGCCGGGCATGACGTTGCGCTCCGATGTGATGCCGCAATCGAGCGGCGGCGGCGCGGCCATCGTGTTCGAGGCCGCGGCCGACGCCCCGCTCGGCGGCCGACTGGTCGATTTCGGCGCGCGGCCGGTGGAGGCGTCGCTCCAGCACCTGCGCGGCGGGTTCGTTCATGCGCTCGACCTCATGATGGGCGAGCCGAACAACACGCCCTATTACACTTCGGCGATTTCCAAGCTGGCCGTCGCGGTGGTGGAAGAAGTGCCTTTCACGCTGGAGGTGGAGACGCCGAAAGTGCCGCTGGTGCATAATGGCGCGCTCAATCTCCGCGTGGTCGCCACGCGGAAGGAGGGTTTCAACGCACCCATCACCGTGCGTCAATTGTGGCTGCCGCCCAATGTCGGCGCACAGCCCACGGTGCAGATTCCCGAGGGACAGAGCGAAGTGCTCTACACGCTCAACGCCAACGGCAACGCCGAGACACGCGAGTGGAAGTTGGCGGTCATCGGCGAGGCCGACGCCGGGGCGGGGGAGATCCTCGCCTCGTCGGGATTGATCCCGATGACGGTGAGCGCGCCGTATTTCGCGATGAAGATCGAGATGGCGGCCATCGAGCAAGGGAAAGCGGGCGAGGTGGTCTGCAAGATCGAGCCGGCGAAGCCCTTCGAAGGCAAAGCGACGCTGACCTTGCAAGGCCTGCCGGCCAAGGCGGAAGCGCCGCCGGTGGAAATCACCAAAGACGACACCGAGGTCCATTTCGCGATCACCACCACCGGCGAAACGCCCGTCGGCCAGCACAAGCAATTGTTCTGCTACGCGGAAGTCCCTGAAGCCGGCACGGTCATCCCGCACAATGTCGGCCACGGCGGGGTGCTGCGCATCGACGCGCCGCCGCCCGCGCCGAAAACCCCCGAACCTGCGCCCGCCGCCGTCGCCGCGACACCGCCTCCACCCGCGGGAGAGCCGGTCAAGCAATTGTCGCGCCTGGAAAAGCTGCGGCTGGAAGCCAAGGAGAGGAAGTAGGATCGCGCGTCCGCGCGAAGTTTTGCGTCACTGCTTATTGATATTAACCTCCCGACGAACACGCCTGAGTTGGG
>CAZQUC010000560.1:0-2631 GCA_964596095.1 uncultured Enterobacteriaceae bacterium | reverse complement strand
AACCTTCACAAAGCCGTTGCAAGACAAGGTTTTCTCTCTTTCAACTAACGGATGAATATTTGCTGTCTGGGGGCCGGCTATGTAGGCGGCCCCACCATGGCCATGATCGCCTCCAAGTGCCCGGACATCCGGGTCACGGTCGCCGACGTGAACGAACAACGCATCGCCGCGTGGAATTCCGATCGCCTCCCGATTTATGAGCCGGGACTGGACGAGATCGTCAGCGAGGCGCGCGGCCGCAATCTCTTCTTCAGCACCGCCGTCAAGGACGCCGTCCGCGCGGCTGACATCATCTTCGTCAGCGTCGGCACCCCCACCAAGACCTACGGCGCCGGCGCGGGCCGGGCCGCTGATTTGAAGTATATCGAGCTCGCCGCTCGCACCATCGCCGAAGTCGCCGAAGGACCGAAGATCGTCGTCGAAAAAAGCACCATCCCGGTCAAGACCGCCGAGGCACTGCTCACCGTGCTGCGCGCCAATTCCCGAAACGGCAAGTTCCAGGTGCTCTCCAATCCCGAGTTCCTCGCCGAAGGCACCGCCATCGAGGATCTCAAAAATCCCGACCGTATCCTCATCGGCGGTGAAACCACGCCCGAGGGGCAACAGGCGGTGGAAACCCTCGCCTCGGTCTATGCGCGCTGGGTGCCGCGCGAACGGATTCTCACCACCAATTTGTGGTCGTCGGAGCTTTCCAAACTGACCGCCAACGCCTTCCTCGCGCAACGCATCTCCTCGATCAACGCCATGTCCGCGCTTTGCGAACGCACGGGGGCGGATGTGGATGAAGTCGCCCGCGCCATCGGGACCGATTCGCGCATCGGGCCGAAATTCCTCAAGGCCTCGGTGGGCTTCGGGGGCTCGTGCTTCCAGAAGGACGTGCTTAACCTGGTGTATCTGTGCGAGCATTTCGGCCTGCCGGAAGTGGCGGCGTATTGGGAGCAGGTCATCAAGATGAACGACTGGCAGAAGACCCGGTTCGCGCGCCACATCGTGCAGACCTTGTTCAACACGGTCGCCGGCAAGAAAGTGGCGGTGCTGGGCTTCGCGTTCAAGAAAGACACCAACGACACGCGGGAGTCGGCCTCCATCTACGTCTGCCGCGACCTGCTGCTGGAGCAGGCGCAGGTGGCGATTCACGATCCACAGGTGGACGAAGCGCACATCCGGCAGGAATTAGCTTATGTCGGCGTGCCGGAGGAAGTGCTGGAGCGTCAACTGACGGTGAGCACCGATCCGCACGCCGCGGCGAAGGACGCGCACGCCTTGGCGGTGCTGACCGAATGGGACGCCTACCGCGATCTCGACTGGGAAGGCATCTATGAAGGCATGTTCAAGCCCGCGTTCCTCTTCGACGGTCGCAACATCCTGAACCGCGCCAAGCTGACCGACCTCGGCTTCCGCGTCTATGGCATTGGCAAGCCAGCCCTCGAGTAGGGTGGCGCCCCCCGGCCCTCCCCGTCCGGCGTCCTGCCGAAGGATGCGCCGCTCGTCAATTATCTCATTATCTTACTCTCCCATTATCTCACTATCTCACCACCCATGAGTCTCCTCGTCACCGGCGGCGCCGGTTACATCGGATCGCACACCGTGCGCCAGCTCGCCGAAGCCGGTGAATCCGTCGTCGTCCTCGACGATCTATCCCAAGGTCACCCGGAGGCGCTGGTGTCGCCGGGCGTCGCCTTGGTGCAAGGCAACCTCGGCGACCCCGCCGTGGTAGAGGAAGTCTTCGCCTCGCGAAAAATCGAAGCCGTGCTCCACTTCGCCGCCAGCGCGCTGGTCGGCGAATCCGTCCAGGAGCCGCTCAAATACTACCGGAACAATCTCGCCGCGCCGCTCGTGCTGCTGGATGCCATGCGCCGCCACGAGTGCCGGCAATTCATTTTCTCCTCCACCTGCGCAACGTATGGCGATCCCGTGCGCGTGCCAATGGATGAGACCCATCCGCAGCAACCCGTCAATCCCTACGGCTGGTCCAAGCTCATGCTGGAACGCGTGCTCGATGACAGCGAACCCGCCTGGGCGCTGCGGAGCGTCGCACTACGCTATTTCAACGCCTCCGGCGCGTCGTTCGACGGCGCTATCGGCGAGGACCACACCCCGGAAAGTCATCTCATCCCCCGCGTGCTCATGGCCATCACGGGCGAAATCGGGCCGGTGACCGTTTTCGGCGACGACTACCCGACGCCCGATGGCACCTGCGTGCGTGATTACATCCACGTCGTCGATCTGGCCGACGCCCACGTGCGGGCGCTCGGGCATCTGCGCCAAGGCGGCGGCTCGCTGCGCTGCAATCTCGGCACCGGCACCGGCGTCTCGGTCAAGGAAATCATCGCCCTCGCCGAGGAAGTGACCGGGAAGAAAGTGCCCGTCACTTACGGTCCACGCCGCGACGGCGATCCGCCGCGCTTGGTGGCCGATCCGTCGTATGCCAAAACCGCCCTCGGCTGGGAAGCCCGCTATAAAGACCCCCGCCCCATGATCGAAACCGCCTGGGCCTGGCTCACCGGCCCCCGTGGCGGACGATATGCCAAGGCGTGACGCTCAGGGCGCGCGCCCGATAACTCGGTAAAACGCCTGCGTCGCGGGCGGCTCCGGATCAGTCAATTCGAGCGCCTGGTCCTGTGCCAGCGG
>CAZQUC010000559.1:0-2639 GCA_964596095.1 uncultured Enterobacteriaceae bacterium | reverse complement strand
AGTTCCGCCTGTTTCACGGCCCCGACAACGCCAACCACAGCGAACGCTTTGGCGTCATCCTGTTCACCGGATTGAAACAGAAGTTGCACCATCGCCCGCCGCCGCGCCTCCGTTGGCGTCAGGCCTTCGCGCAGGCCGTCTTCCATATGCAGTTGCAGATGACTTTCGATCTCCTCGTCGAGATCACGATCCCGGCGCGGCTTGCCGAACAATCTGCCGAATCGCAGAAAGAATGCGCGTAGTTTTTTCATGGGAATGACTCATTCGGAACGCAGCGCCTCCATCGGATCGACTTTCGCGGCACGGCGGGCGGGAAGCCAGCAGGCGAGCAAGGCCACGCCCATCAGGGTCGCGGCGACACTCAGAAAGGTCAGCGGATCGGTCGGCTTGATCTCAAACAGCACGCTGGCCAACACCCGTGTCACCGCGAAGGCTCCGATCAGTCCGATGACCACGCCGGCGAGGATCAGCCGCAGGCCCTGCCCGACCACCAGACCGAGCACATCGGCTCGTCGGGCACCCAGCGCCATGCGAATGCCGATCTCCCGTTGCCGCTGGGTGACAGTGAAAGCGAGAAGACCATACAAACCGATGACGACCAACATCAGCGCGAGCGCGGCGAACCCTCCGAGCAAGCCGAGGTGCAGCCGCTCCGTGGCGACATTGTTGCGGCGGATTTCCCGCATGGTGTGGAAGCCGAGGATGGGCAGCGCAGGGTCGAGTTGAGAAACCTGCTGTCGTAGCGTGGTCAGCATGGCGGCGGGTTCGGTCGTCGTTTTGACCGCCACCGACATTCCCCGGAGCGGTTGCTGAAAAATGGGGAAATAGGCCTGCACCATCCCGCCCTCCTCGCGCAAGCGATTCACTTTCACGCGTCCGACGATGCCCACGACGGTCATGCCCGGGTGTTGCTCGCGTTCCCCCCAGGGGATCCGCACGCGCTGGCCGAGCGGACTTTCGTTGGGCCAATGGCGCCGGGCGAATTCCTCGTCGATGATGATCGAGGTGAGTCCGGCTCCCCACTCAGCGCCGGAGGACGCGCCCCTGAGATGCTCCCGGTTTTCCTGGGCTGTGAAATCGCGTCCTTGCAGAAGCGGAATGCCCATGACCTGGAAGTAATCGGGCGCGACGAGATGAACCCGCAACGAGGGTTGGAGATGAGGTGGGGGTTCGGGTTTGCCTTCGATCAGGAAGCGCATGTCCCAACGGTTCTCACTCAGCGGAATCCTGGAGGCCAAGCTGGCGGCTTGCACGCCGGGCACCGCGCGCACTTTTTCGAGCAGGGCCTGATAAAATAGCGTCTGCCGGTCGGGCGTTGGATAGCGTTGCTCCGGCAGGTCGAGGTGAAACGTCAACACACGGTCAATGACAAAGCCGGGATCGACCTGCATAAGCCGATGGAAACTGCGGAGCAGCAGGCCGGCGCCCACCAGGAGCACGAAGGTGAGGGCGACTTCCGCAATGACCAGCCCTTGCCGCAATCCGGCGCGACCGGAGGTGGTCCCGCGTCCGGTTTCCTTGAGCGTGCCTTGCAAATCGACACGGCGCGCGTGCCACGCCGGGGCGAGGCCGAACAAGAAGCCGGTGCCCGCCGCTACCAGGCCCGAGAATAGCAGCACGCGTGGGTCAAGGCTGATTTCGGCCGCGCGCGGCAGACTCTCGCCGGCCAGGGCGGTGATGGCCCGGAGGCCCCCTTGGGCGATCAGCAGGCCCACGCCCGCGCCCAGCAGCGCGAGCAAGCCGCTTTCCGTGAGCAATTGCCGCGTGATCCGCCCCCGGCCCGCTCCCAAGGCCGCGCGCAGGGCCATTTCCTTCTCGCGGGTCGCGGCGCGCGCGAGCAACAGGTTGGCGACGTTGGCGCACGCAATGACCAACACCAGGCTGACCGCTCCGAGGAGAATCCAGAGCGCGCGGCGAACGTTGCCCACCGTGTTGTCCAATAACCGGTCGATCTGGACGCGCCGGGTCTGATTGGACTCCGGGTATTGTTGTTCCAGGCGCACGGCGATCACCTCCAGATCGGCGCGCGCCTGGTCGAGAGTCACTCCCGGTTTGAGACGCGCCAATCCAAACAGCCCGGGATGATAGTCCCGCTTCCGCCAACCGGCCTCGGCTGAATAAGGCCCCACCGGAACCCACACATCGACCTGATGAGGAAAGGCAAATCCCGCGGGCATGACTCCCACCAGCGTATAAGGCTTCCCATCGAGGCTGATCGCTTGCCCGACGATGCCGGCCTCCCCGTTGAATCGACTCTGCCATAGCGCGTGGCTGATCACGGCCACCGGCGGGGCGCCCGGCTGGTCTTCGTCTTCGCGGAAAACCCTCCCGATTTCCGGAGGCGTGCGCAAGGCCGCGAACACGTCCGCCGACATCATCGCCCCCGCCAGCCGGACCGGCTCGCCCGCGCCGGTAAGGGTAAAATGGTTCCCGTTGTAAACGCCGAAGGCGGCAAAGACCGATTGCTGATTCTTCCAATCGACGAAATTCGGATAGGAAATCGATCCCCCCGACCAATCGGGCCCCCGCTCGCTCAACGAAACCAACTGGCCGGAGTCGGGATAAGGAAGCGGACGCAACAGCACCGCATCCACCACACTGAAAATCGCGGTATTCGCCCCGATGCCGAGCGCGAGCGT
>CAZQUC010000558.1:0-2649 GCA_964596095.1 uncultured Enterobacteriaceae bacterium | reverse complement strand
GGCGATCACTCACTGGTCCGCTCACTCCCGTGGGATGCGCTGAACGTCACCGATGTGGTGCTCGACCCCGGCGGCGGCTGGCTCGCCGCCTCGTATTGGCGCGGGCAGGGCTTCGATGTCTGGTCCACCGCCGATGGGTCGAAGCAACTGCACGCCGAAGCCGCCGTGGAATCCCTCCGCCTCGCGGTCAGCCCGGACGGGTGCTGGCTGGTTTCCTCCACCCCCAGCGAACTCGCCGTGTGGGACACCGCCGGCTGGACCTGCCGCCGGCGCCTGCCCTGGCCCTCCACCACCTCGTGGGCCTCACCCGCCGCGTGGTCCGCGCAAGGGCAGCTCGCCGTCTTCGCCGGACGGTCCGAAGTCCAACTCCTCAGCGCCCCCGACCTCGTCCCGCAAGCGCTGATCGCCCTGCCCGGCCCCGACCACCTCCGCCAGCTCACCTTTTCCCCCGACGGCCACACCCTCGCCGCCTCCGGCGATCACGTCACCTACCTCCTCCACCTCGACCGCCTGCGCCGGCGGCTCGCGACGCTGGGGCTGGGGTTTTGAAAAAAACATTTTCAGAAAAGTTGGTCCAGTTGGGGGCAAAAAGACGCACGAACGGATGGAACCCATTCCATCCGCCATGAACACACCGCGTTTTTCCCGGCCGTCCCGTTCCCTACGTTCTGCCGCGTCGCGCGTAGGGAGGGTGCCGTGGTCATCCCCGCCCGCCATTCCACCCCAGCGGCCGGAGCAGTGGTTGATCGCCGCGGGGCTGCTGCTGGCCGGGGGAGTCTGGTGGTGGCTGCCGCAGGACCAACCGGAAGCGGAGGTGGCAGGGCGGCCGTCAGGGCTCGCCGCGCCAGTTGTGAGGTCGGAGGCCGCTGCGCCGGAGCCGGGCCTTCCCGAGGCCGCGCCCATGGCGGCGGAGCCTTCCGTCGTCGCCGATCCCGCGCTGCCGGAGGCATTGGCGCAGTTGCCGCCGGGCGAGCAGGTGTCGTTGCAGCAAGCATTGTTCGAGGCGATGCATGCGGTGACGGCGCTGACGGCGGAGGAGGAGCGTTATCCGGGCAATGAGGGCGCGTCGCACTTCGTGGCGCATCCGCGCCAGCGGTTCACGGCGCGCTTTTTGCGGGCGGGCGGCGTGCGCCTGGGCAGTGAGCGGGAGGAAAACGGCTGGCGGGGCACGCTGCGGCTGGTCGGTGTGGTGGGGGCGGATAGGCCCCATAAGGCCCATAGGCCCTATGTGCCCCATGATCCGACCGCTGATGCGACCCCGGCCGCCCCCGCAACCACCTGGCGCGCCCAAGGCCGCAGGGCGGAGCGCCCGACCGTGGACGGAGCCCTCACCGAATGGTATGAAAACCGTGCCGAGGGGCTGGAGCACGGCTTCACCCTGGCGCAGCGCCCTGCCCGCGCGGACCGCGACGCGGCCCACGGGCCGGAAGCGGAAACCGGCGCGGAAAAAGTGGTGCTGGCGCTCGCGCTGGAGGGCTTGCGCGCGGAGGCCGATCCGCAGCGGCCCGGCGATCTGCGTTTGCTGGAGGCGGAAAGCGGAAGCGCCGTGCTCGGCTACCGCGGCCTGAAAGTCTGGGACGCCACCGGGCGCGAACTGCCCGCCGCGATGGAGCCGTCCGCCGAGGGCCTCCGGTTGGCCTTTCATGACGCGAGCGCGATGTATCCGGTCACGGTTGATCCGCTCATTACGGTGCTGGAGGCGGAGATCGGGGCGAGCCAGCAGACGCGCTTCGTTTCCAATCTTTCGGGCGGAAGCGGCCCCCATAACAGGCTGGCGATCGATAACGGGACCGCGGTGCTGGGCATGCCCACCCAGATTGCCGGACGCGGTGCGGCCGTCGTGTTTGTCCGGGAGGGCAGTCAATGGAAACAGCAGGCCAGGCTGTTTCCTTCGGATGGACAGGCAGGCGATGGCTTTGGCGGAGCCGTCGCTCTGGATGGCGATTCCGCGATTGTCGGTTCGGCGATGCATTTCAACTACCCAAATCATCAAGGAGGCGAAGCCGCTTATGTGTATCAGCGCAGCGGCGGCGCCTGGACCCAGCAGGCCAAACTGACCGCTTCCGACGGGGCGGCGGGAGACCGCTTCGGCGTGGCGGTGGCGCTGAGTGGCGATACGGCCCTGGTCGGGGCGCATGGGCATGCCGGCGGACGCGGCGCCGCTTACGTTTTCCGGTATCACGACGGAGCCTGGACCCGCGGCGCCAAGCTGACTTCCGATACGGCCTCGCCCATTCATTTCGGCGGCGCCGTGGCGCTGCAAGCCAGCCGGGCGGTCATCGGCGCCTCTGGGTCGGCCTACGTGTTCAGGGGCTACGCCTGGACGCAGGAAGCCCGGCTCGCCCCACCCGTGGGGACCGCCGCCAACGGTTTCGGCCTGTCGGTGGCGCTGGATGGCGACACCGTGCTGGTAGGCGCTTATCTGGAGGAAGTGGTGGCTCAATATTCGGGGGCGGTTTACGTCTTCAAGCGCGGGAGCGGTCCCAACGGCGTCTGGAGCCACTCGGCCAAACTCGTCCCCTCCGATGCGGCGTATTACGACCTCTTTGGCGAAAGAGTGGCGTTGTCGGGAAACACGGCGCTCATTTTGAGCGGCAAAGGAAGCCACACCGGCTTGAGCAACTCCGGCACGGCCTATCTTTTCAAAGA
>CAZQUC010000557.1:0-2662 GCA_964596095.1 uncultured Enterobacteriaceae bacterium | reverse complement strand
GACACCCCAGCCGTTCTCATACAAAACACCGAGACCCACATAGCCGCTACCACTACCCAGTTCCGCGGCTTTACGATAATAGGCATTGGCTTGCGCGTAATCCTGCGCCACTTCTCGGCCATTTGCATAGCTGTTGCCGAGGTTATGATAGCCGCCGCCATCCCCCAACTCTCCGGCCTTGAGATAGTATGCATTGGCATGCGCGTAATCCTGCGCCACTCCCAGGCCATTCGCATAGCTGTTGCCGAGGTTTAAGTAGCCGCTCCCATTTCCCAATTCCCCGGCCTTCAGATAATAGGCATTGGCTTGCGCGTAGTCCTGCGCCACTCCCTCGCCATTGGCATAATTATTGCCCAAGTAGAGATAACCATACCCATCCCCCAAGTCGGCGGCGGCTTGGTGGTATTTGTTGGCCTCCTCCGCACTACCGGGCGCGCGGACGCTCTTTTCGCGAGACCGCGTCACGGAGCCCCCTTCAATACCGCCGCGCAGATAAACCTCCGAAGGGGCCATATCGAGGCCGCGGCTCGCCAAGCTCCGCTCGGCAGGCGTCTTGTCCCGCTCCACGGGCACGAACTGACTTTCTCCTTGTGTTTCCAGAAGCAACCCCAAATAAGCATACCCGCGCCCCACCCCCCACTCGCCCGCCAGTTGGTAGTAGCGCTTGGCGGTGGCGGTGTCCCGTTCCCCACCGCGGCTATTTTCATAGTTCACGCCCAGATTGAGATACCCCCAGCCTTCCCCCAACTCTCCGGCCTTGAGGAAATACTCATTGGCTTTGGCAACATCTTTTTCGACACCGAGGCCTTGTAGGTAATTGTTACCAAGTTTGAAATACCCGTCGCCATAACCTTGCTCGCCCGCTGTGCGATAGAGGCGATGGGCCATTGCCACATCTTTGGTGACACCGTTGCCCTGTTCGTAAAGGAGACCGAGACGCACCTGAGCCTTGGCCGAGCCTTGGTCGGCGGCCCGGCGATACCATTGGGCGGCGGCAGCGAAGTCTTGGGTGACGCCTTCTCCGGCTCCATAAGCCCAGCCCAGTTGCTGCTGGGCCAGAATATGCCCGCCTTCGGCGGCTTTCTTGAGGTATTCGAATCCCAACGTATGAGATGGGCTGACTCCGTTGCCGAATTGATAGGACAATCCCAGTTGTCGGGTGGCCTCCAGATCCCCGCGCTCGGCGGCGGCCTTGAGCGCGGCGGGCACTCCGTCAAACAACGCCCGGGCTTTGGCTTCGTCTTTCTTCACGCTTCGACCCAAAGAATAGCACAACCCGGCCACCCGGCGCGCCTTCGGCGCGGGGGACGTCTCCAATTGGGGCAGGATTTTGGCTAGGAGCGAGCGCCAATTCTCACCAGTCTTATTCGAAGGCGCCGAACCCCCGGACATTCGGCCCAGGCGCGCCACGCCGCCGTCCGGACCGATGCCATCCTCGCCGTTGGTGGCAGCCGTGCTCACCAAGGCCTGTCCCAAGGAGATGAGCGCGCGGTGATCGCCGGCCGCGGCCAGTTTTTCCAATTTCGCGCAGGCCTCAAAGCTGCCATTCCAAGCCAGAAACTCGAGCCGGGCCACCTCGCTGCGGGCGGTGGGCGAGGGCAGCTCCCAGATGTCCGCGTCGGCCTTGGCGACCGCTGCCTCCGCAGGCGCGGAGGAGGTTCCCGCGCCGGTGACCAACCAGGCGGTCAAGCCCGCGGTGGCCACCACCACGACAACCATGCCGGCCACCCCCAGGCCAATCCATTTGGGGGACACGCGCAGCCCGGAGGCCGGCGGAGGGGCGGGATTTCGCAAGGCATGGGGATCGGGTTCATTCATGATTCGCGTTAGTGGTGATGACGTAGGAAGAGTCCAGTAAATCAACAATGGCAAAACGCGCAATGCCAATTGAGGCCAGCGGTGTCTTTTTGGCGGCCTCCGCGGGGCACGTCGTGCCCGCGGTGGGCGGGACGCCCCCGCCACGAGAGGGCATGACACAGAAGGGCGGCTTTTCTCATCGTCAGCGCGGGCGGCGCGGGTAGCCTCGCGCGCGCATGGCGGCGATGTGTCCCACTTGCGAGGTGAAACTCGGGTCCGTGCGCACGGCGTTCGGGGTCGGGTGGCTGTGCCCGCAATGCCGTGGGCGGGCGGCCAATCTGAGCGTGTTGCGCCGGGCGGTGCGGCAGCCGTTCATGCGCGAGGTGTGGCGGCAAACGAAGGAGCCGCTTTCCGCGGCGCTGGCGGCGGAGGCGCCAGCGTGTCCGTCCTGCCGTCATGCCATGCGCACGGTGGTGACGGAAGGGGAAAGCAATGCGCCGGTGCAACTCGGGATTTGCCCGTCCTGCCAGCTCGCCTGGATGGAGGCGGGCGAGGTGGAATCCCTGCCGCGGCTGCCGCAGACCGAGCCGGTGCTCAATGACAAGGCGCGGGAACTCGTCGCCATGGCCGAAGTCGAGGCGCGGCGCGGAGAAGCGCAACGGGAGGCGCAATGGGCGGCGCCGGAGGAAGGATGGCGGGCGCTCGTGACCCTGCTCGGCTTTCCGGCGGAAGAGAACGCCCCGCCGATCCTCCGGCGGCCGTGGGTCACCTGGCTGCTGGCGGGAGGCATGGTGGCGGTCACGCTGGCGTGTCTGCTGGCGGCCGATCCCGACGCGGTGGTGCGGGATTGGGGCCTGCGGCCGGA
>CAZQUC010000556.1:0-2715 GCA_964596095.1 uncultured Enterobacteriaceae bacterium | reverse complement strand
GGGATCGGTCATCCGCACCGATGCGTTGGGGAGCGTGACCTTCGCCGGGCAGACCAACACCATTCTCGGCCGCGTGGAGGCGCCGGGTGGCACGATCACGGTTGCAGGCAACAGCCAATACCCGAGCTTCACGGGCACCGAGTTGCGCCCGACGGTCTATCTCGGCCCGAAGGCGATGCTCTCCACCGCCGGGGCTTCGCTGACGCAGACGCACCCGCGAGGGTGGCGGCAGGGGCAGGTGCTGGCCGGCGGCGTGATCGATATCGCCGGCAACATCGTCGCGGAACGCGGCGCGGTGCTCGATGTGTCCGGCGCGTCGGACGTGCTGGATCTTCCCCCCGCCGTCGCGTCGGTGTTGAAGGGGCCGGCGCTTTCCCTCTCGGGACTCCGCTACATGCCGGTGCGGGTCGATTCCTCCGCCGGCTCGATCCGCCTCGCGGGCGGCCAGTTGCTGTATTCGGACGCCACGCTGGTGGGGAAAGCGGGCGGACCTTCCGCCGCGGGTGGTTCGCTGGCCGTTTCCTCCGGCCGCTTCGTGCCCAGCGGCCAACCTTCCACCAGCGCCGATGTCAATCTCGTGGTGCGGCAGTCGGGGTCGTGGCTCGCGGAAGGAGTCGTCCGGGGCGTCGGCGTGCCGTTGGTGGATGCCGACGGCGCGGCCTTGCCCGGTCTCGGTCACTTCGCGCTTTCTTCGCTCGCCGGTGGCGGCTTCGACGCGCTGTCGTTGGGTGGCAACGTGCGGTTCGAGGGCGGGGTGAATCTTTCCCTGCCCGGCAGCCTGCGCGTGGCGAGCGGCGGTGTCATTTACGCCCAGGATGACGTCCGCTTGAGCGCGCCGTATGTGGCGCTGGGCCAGGCGTTCACGCCGCCTTTTCTCGACGGCCAGGAGCCGGACTGGTTCACGCGGACGGACGTCAATGGCACGAACCCTTACTTTCTCGCGCCGGCTTACGGCGCCGGCCGCCTGGTCGTGGAGGCCGACCTGATCGATGTGGGTAATCTCTCGCTTCAGGGCGTGGGCAACGTCCGCTTGTCGGCGCGGCGCGGCGACATCCGTGGCAATGGCACGCTCAGCCTGGCGGGCGATCTGGTGCTGGAGGCGGGCCAGATTTACCCGACGACGCTGAGCGAGTTCGCGATCTTCGCGTATGACTACGATCCGGGCACGGGCGTGAGGCCGGGATCGATCACGGTGCGCGGCGGCACGTCGCGTCCGACCCCGCTCTCCGCGGGTGGCACGCTGTCGTTGTATGCCTCGACCATCGAGCAACACGGCACGCTGCGTGCGCCCGTCGGGGTCATCAATCTCGGCTGGAACGGCAGCGGCGCCGCGCCGGTGAATGCCCTCGCCGGCACGACGCGCGCCGCGCCGGTCACCTCGCAGCTCACGCTGGGGCGGGGGAGTCTGACCTCGGTGTCGGCCGCGGGCGCGATCATTCCCTACGGCATCAGCCTGGATGGCGATACGTGGATCGACCCCGCCGGCAACGACATCACGGTGGGCGGACTGCCGTCCAAGACCGTGAATCTTTCCGCGCAAAGCATCGCCACGGCCGCCGGCTCGGTGATCGATCTGTCCGGCGGAGGCGATCTCTTCGCCTATCGATGGATCAGCGGCACGGGCGGCAGCCAGGACCTGCTCGATTCATCCGAATTGTTCGCCATCATTCCGGGCTACGATTTCAATTACGCCCCTTACGCGCCGTTCAATCCCAACACATCGGTGGAAACGCTGGGCGGGCAGAGCGGCTACGTGAATGCCGGCCTGCAGGTAGGCGACCGCATCACGCTGGGCACGAGCGACGGGGCGCGCGCGGGAACTTACACGCTGCTGCCGGCGCGTTACGCCTTGTTGCCGGGGGCGCTGTTGGTCTCGGCCAAAGGCGGCGAGCCGGTCGGCACAGCGAGCCTGCTCGACGGTTCCAGCCTGGTTTCCGGCTACCTGGCGAATGCGCTCGACGGCGGCCGCGCCGGGGTGACGACCATGCAGCGGTTTGAGGTCGCCCCGGCCGAAGTCTTCCGCCAGCGCGCGCTTTACGAGATCTATTCCGCTAATACGTATCTGCGCGAAGCGGCGCTCGCCCGCGACTTTGCCGTGCCACGGCTGCCGGGCGACGCGGGTTATCTCGCCTTCAATGCCACGACATCCCTGTTCCTCGCCGGCGACGTTTTCGCCGCCACGGTGGCCGGCGGGCGCGGCGGGCTGGTGGATGTGAGCAGCCCCGGCGACATCCTCATCACCCGCAACGGCGCCGGCGGCGAGGAAGGGACGCTGGTCCTCAATGCCGCGCAATTGAGCGGCTTTGGCGTGGAAAGCCTGCTCATCGGCGGTCGGCGCACTTTCGACGACGAGGGCGTCACCGTGACCGCCACCACGTCCAATCTCGTCGTGGACAATGCGGGCAGTCCGCTCACGGGGTCCGACATCATTCTCGTTTCCAAGGAAACGCTCACGCTGGCCGCGGGCGCCGAGGTGCGTGGCAAGGGCGCGGCGGTGCTGGATCACCTGGTGCTGGGGGACGCGGATACCGCCGGCAGTGGCGATGGCACGCTGTTGAGGGTCAGCGGCAGCGCGGGCGGCTCGATCCTTCGCCAAGGCGTCAGCGAGTCCACCACGCCCTTCATGCGCATCGGCGCGGGAGCCGTCATCGGCGGCGAGAGTATCGTCCTGGATTCGACCTACGGCACGTCGCTCGATCCGCTGGCGGTGCTGGA
>CAZQUC010000555.1:0-2737 GCA_964596095.1 uncultured Enterobacteriaceae bacterium | reverse complement strand
ACACGTCGAGCACCGCCACGCCGTAGCCGCCGAGCACACCGTCGCGGGTGGCGAGGGTCAGGCTTTCCAGGCGGCATTGGGCGACGAGCGCGCGGTCGAAGGGATCGCCATGCAGGGCGGGCAGCGTGGTGGAGGCCATCGCGTGGACGGCGGTGAAGGGCAGATGGCCGATGCCGTGTTGCTCCAGCAGGGAAGGAAATGCGGCGGGCACGCGCAGCTTGCCCTTGGCCATTTTCAGGCCGATTTCCCAGATCGACGCCGCGCTGGCGAAGACGAGATTCGACGGATTGGCGATGGCGGCGCGGGCGGAGGGGAGGATCTTTTGCGGATCATCCATCCACCAGAGCAGCGTGTGGGAATCGAGCAGGATCCTCATGGCCGGCCGGCGCGGTAGGGGACGGTATCTTCAGCGACGTGCAAGACCGGCAGGTCGGCGGGGAACAATGGCTCGTTGGTCAGAGACGCGGCCAGTTCGTCATCCGGCGCCCACGCGTCTTCCGCCTCCCAAATCTGCCCGGCGAGAAACCCGCCTTGGCGCGGAGCGATCAACGGCGTGTAAGGCACAAGTTTCGCCAGCGGCTTGCCCGCCTTGGCGATGATGATTTCCTCCCCGGCGGCCGCGCGCTCCACCAAGCGCGACAAGTGCGTTTTGGCTTCCTGGATGTTCATAGTGATGAATCTGGTCTGGTCTGGTCTAAATACAAGCAAAAATTTACTATAAAAAAGAACCTCGAAAGAGGGGTAAGGTATTCACATCTTCCACTGGTGCGCCGGGGGCGGACGGCTATGATGCCCCTCTTGCATGGACCATCGGCACCCCAAATCTGATCACCAGGAAACCAACCGATTCAGAGGCGGCTTCAGTTTCGACCGCTTCTATCGGCTCAATCGCCGTGCCCTGATCTGGATCATCCTCGGACTCCTGCTCTGGCTGCTGCGGTCGTTTTTCAGCCTCATTTTCCTGACGTTCGTTTTCGCGTTCATCGCCGCGCCGATCGCCGACTTCTTCTCCCGGCGGCTGCGGCTGAACCGGCGCGTGGCGATCTGCCTGACCTTCGGCATTTTCGTCGCCACCCTCAGCGCCGTCTCGGTCCTCGTCGTGCCGCAGGTCGCGCGTGAAGCCTTCAGCCTGGTCGGCAACCTGCCCAAGACCGAGCAGCGCCTCTTCGATTTGCGCAAGGATATCATCATCAGATATCCCGGTGTCGAGCCGATCCTGATGAATTACCTGCGCAGCACGATCCCCGACGCCGCGCTGGCCAACTTGCCGGCGGACGAGGAAACGCTCACGGGGGCGGAGCCGCCGGACGCCGAGGCCTCCGCCACGCCCGCGACGGACGAGGAAGAACTGACCGAGGCGCAACTCGCCGAAGCCCAGGCCGCCGATGCGGCCGAGCGCGAACTGAAGCGCGCGGCGCGCCAGGACGAAGCGATTATCCATCTGTTCATCAGGCACCAGATCCAGCAAATCACTGAAGCGGTGCCCGGCTTCATCCGCATGATGTGGGCCGCGTCGGTGACCGTCCTCTTCGCGCTGCTCTTCAGCTTCGTGATTTCGCTGGACCTCTCGCGTCTCGGCCAGGAGGTGCGCAGTCTGCGCGTGTCCCGACTGCGCGATTTCCACGAGGAGGTCGCGCAGCCCGTGGTGCGCTTCGCCTATGTCGTGGGGCGGGCCATCCAGGCCCAGGCGATGATCGCCGTAGTCAACACCTTCCTGACCCTGATCGGCCTGCTCGTCCTCGGCGTGCCCTCGCTGGCCATGCTCTCGTTGATCGTCTTCTTGTGCAGCTTCATCCCCGTGCTGGGCGTCTTCATTTCGACCACACCCATCGTGCTCGTGGCGCTCAACGCCGGAGGGTTGAACCAGGCGATGCTCTCCGTGGTCATGGTCATCATCGTCCATGCTGTGGAGGCCTATCTGCTCAATCCGCTGATCTATGGCAAGCACCTCAAGCTCAATCCCGTGTTGGTGCTGATCATCCTCTTCATCGGCCACCATGCCTTCGGCGTGTGGGGGATGCTGTTGGGCGTGCCCGTGGCGCATTACTTCATCCACGACGTCTTCGGCGTGCCGGTGTGGAGCGACCGGCACGTGGCGCCCAAGAGCAAATTTCCCAAATCGCGGAAATCCTCCAAGTCTTCCGCTCCCGACGCGGAAGACGAAAATGAAGACGATTCCCAGGAGCGACCGGCCCCCCATCCGTCGATCACCGAGTGACGCGGGGCTTCGTCTTGAACGTCAAGGCAAGGGCGGTGTGACGACTCGGTAAAACCGGCGCTCGGCGGTGGTGGTGTCGGTATGGGTTTCGGTGCGGGCGGTCGGTTGCGCCGCAATGTCGGCGACTTTTTCCCACGAATCGGCTGCGAGGTTGTCGGAGCGCACGATGGAGTAGGCGGTGTCCGGCTGGGCCGGGAACGAGATTTGAACCCCTCCGGCCACCGGCACGATCTGGGCGCGGAAGTCGCTGTCAGGGCCGGGAGGCGGCTGATTGGCGTTGGCGGCGCCGGGAGTGGGTGCGGCGGCCTGCCAGTGGGCGGGATCGTTGCCGAAGGCGGCGGGGCTGGTGCGTTGCAGTGAAGGGCCTTCGCCATCGGCCGTTTCCGGGAACGGCGCGCCGTCCGCGTAGTCGAGCTTGTCCACGAGGATGAAGGCCTCGGCATTGCCGAGCGGCGCGCCGGGGCGGGCCAATTCCACCCGACCGGTGCTATTGGGGAGCTTCGGCAGGCTGGGGCCGTG
>CAZQUC010000554.1:0-2741 GCA_964596095.1 uncultured Enterobacteriaceae bacterium | reverse complement strand
GAGCCGTGGCCCATCATGCGGAAGCGGCCGGAGTTGTAGATGATGATGAGGTCGGCCCCGCCTTTTTCGATGAATTTGGCGGAAATGCCGGTGCCCGCGCCGGCCGCGATGAGGGCTTTGCCTTGCCCGAGCGTGGCATGCAGGCGTTCGCGCACTTCCTCGCGCGTGTAAGGATTTCCTTTTCCGGTCCAGGGATTGGGCATGATGTCTTGGGATTGAGGCGTTGCAGGGTGATTGAGAGAGAGAAATGACGAGGCACAGAGTGACAGCAGGGACCAGCGGCGGGCAACTGAAAGTGAGAGATCATTTTCCGCTTTTTGCCGATGCGAAAGCCGCACCGGCGGTCTGGTCGGCGGGGAGTCGGACGAGGATCGGGCTTATTGCTGGGACTGGTAAAACACCGGCGGCTGAAGGGTTTTCCAGGGTTCTTCGTTGAAGCAATCGACCACGTCCGGCCCGTCCTCGCCGGTGGGGCCGAGGATGGCGAGGAAGCGCAGCGTGCCGGAGCCGGTATTGATGGTCGAATGCGGCACGCCCGCGGGAATGTGTGCGATCTCGCCGACCTGGAGCACGCGCTTGGTGTCGCCCACCCATTGGGTCATTTCGCCTTCGATCACGTAGAGGATTTCTTCGTGGACGGGATGATAATGGAAATTATGCGCCTCACCGGGCGGGAAGGTGGCGCGGACGAGTTGCAGGTGTTTGGATTCGACGATGCCGGCCTTGGCGAGCCATTCGACATGGCACCATTCGAGATCGACGTGCTCGACGTCGGCGGGCGTGACAAAGCGGCGGGGTGAAGAATCAGGCATGATGGGTCAAGCGTGGAGAAAAGAGGAAACCGCCCGCGCCGCCGGAGCGGTCGGGAGCGGGTCGTGAGGCGAGGTTCTATAGGGAGATCGCGCCGGCCGGCAACTTTCACCGGAGAAGAATCTCGAGATTTTCAGCCAGCGCCGCCTCGGCGCGACGGGTAGGGTGGCGCGTCCCACCCGCCTCGTCCGGCGTCGGTCCTGGCGGTGGAACATGCCGGCGAGTCATCCCCGCTTGTATCCCCGGCCGAGGGCGTTACTCTCCGCGGCGATTCACGATGCGAGCCTACTTTCTCCGCCGCCTGCTGCTCATCCCTCCGACCTTGATCGGAGTCACGCTCGTCGTCTTCCTGCTCACCCGCTTCGTGCCCGGCGGGCCGGTGGAGGCCTTGCTGGCGCAGATGCAGGGATCGGCGGCCCAAGGCGGCGCGGGCGGAGGTTCCGCCGCCGGGGGCAAGCAGGCGCTGGATGAGGCCCAGCTCGAACAACTCAAGGAATTCTACAACCTCGACGACACCAATTACCTCCGCGCCTACCTGAAATGGCTCGGCGTCTGGCCCAGCGACGTGGCGCGCAAGAAGCTCGAATTCCAACCCGAGGAACAAGAGCAAACCACCCGCGCGGCCCTGACCCGCGAGCCGCTCGTCATCCATCGCGACGCGCCGGGCGTCTTCCGCCTTACCACGCCGGAAGGCGGCGATCCCGGCCCGTGGAAGGTGCGCTCGCTCGGCCTCAAAAAACTGCCCGAACCCGACCCGCCCGCGCCCGGCGAGCCGCCGCCGCCCCCACCTCCGAAAATCGAGCGCGCGGAAATCTACCGCACCCAATTCACCGGCCTGCTCACCGGCGACCTCGGGCGCTCCTCGCGTTACCAGGATCGCGTGGTCTCGATGATCGCCGAGCGCCTGCCCGTCTCGACCTACTATGGCGTGATGACATTGCTCATCTCGTATCTCATTTCCATCCCGCTCGGGATCTGGAAGGCGCTGCACCACAAATCGCCTGGTGACAATCTCTCCTCCGCCCTCGTCTTCGCCGGCTACGCCATCCCGGCCTTCGCGCTCGGCGCGTTGCTCGTCATCTGGGTGGCGGTGCGTTGGGATCTGTTCCCCGCCGGCGGCTTCACCAGCGCGGATTTCGCGGACAAGAACTTCGTTGGCAAAATATTCGACATCGCCGCCCATTCCGTGCTGCCGCTGACGTGTTACACCATCGGCTCGTTCGCCTTCCTCACCATGCTCATGAAGAACGAGCTGATGGAAAACGTCGCCTCCGACTACATCCGCACCGCCGTCGCCAAAGGGTTGCCCTACAACCTGGCCGTGCGCCGCCATGCGCTGCGCAACGCCTTCATCCCCATCGCCACCAATCTCGGCAGCGTCACCACCGTCATCGTCGCCGGCTCCTTCCTCATCGAGCGCGTCTTCGACATCAACGGCTTCGGCCTGCTCTTCCTCGAATCCGTCCTCGACCGCGACTATCCCATCGTGATGGGCACCACGCTGCTGACGGCCCTGCTCATCATGCTCGGCAATATCCTCAGCGATGTCTTCGTCGCCCTCACCGACCCGCGGGTCAAATTCGAGTAACTTCCGCTTTTCGTCCGCCATGCGTCTCAGCCCGCTCACCCGCAAACGCTTCCAGCGCTTCCGCTCCCTCCGGCGCGGCTGGTGGTCGTTCCTGCTGCTCGTCTTTCTCTACGCGCTCTCGCTCGTTGCCGAAGTGCTGGTCAACAACCGCGCGCTGATCGTGCGTTACGAAGGGAAAACGTATTTTCCCACCTATGGCGCGTTCCTCCCCGGCACGGAATTCGGCGAAAGCTACGATTACGAGACCAATTATCGCGACCTCAAGGCCCGCTTCGCAAAGGAAAAGGTTGCCGATCCCGCCAAGAAGAATTGGGTGCTGCTGCCGCCGGTGCCGTTCGGGCCG
>CAZQUC010000553.1:0-2755 GCA_964596095.1 uncultured Enterobacteriaceae bacterium | reverse complement strand
ATCCGCCCGCGGTGGAGGAATTCTCCAACGTGCTCACCCTGCCCACCGACGACCCACCCCAGCGCTTCTACCGCCTGGTGAAATAAAACCACGCTCTGTTAAAAGCGGGTCTTTTTGTGGCATGTGCCTCCGGCCAATGTTCCGTGAGGGGAGCCTCTGGCTTCCCGGCCGAGCCAAGACCACTCTGTGGGGGCGGAGGCGATCGGTCTCGCCGAAAGGACTCGGGGCCAAGCTCCCGCGGAAGGGGAGCGAGCCCGCAACAACCGGCCGCCGGCCCATGATGGGTTCGTCATTCCTTGGGGCAAGTCGTCGCGTTATGAGGCGCGGATCGGGCAGCGCTTCAGGCGGCGTTCTGGCTGCGCTCGCGCTTTTTCTTGCGCAGGACGGCGGGTTTGAGGCCGCGCACGGTGTGGGCGTTGATGACGACCTCGCGCACATCGCCGCGGCCGGGCACGTCATACATCACGTCGAGCATGAGCCGCTCGAAAATGGAACGCAGCGCCCGCGCGCCGGTGCCGCGCTTGACGGCCTCGCGCGCCATTTCCCGCAAGCCGTCGCGCGTGATCTCGAGATCGACGCCTTCCATCGCGAGCAGTTTGCGGTATTGCTTGGTGATGGCGTTTTTCGGCTCGGTGAGCACGCGGATCAATTCCTCCTCGGTGAGCGGCTGGAGGCGCGAGAGAATGGGCAGGCGGCCGATGAATTCGGGGATGAGGCCGAATTGCAACAGGTCCTCCGGCTGCACGCCGTTGGGGTCCGTCGCCGTTTCCTCGGCCGGTGTGTGGGCCGAGGCGAACCCGAGCACCGCCTTGTTTCTCCGGCGCGACAGAATCTGGTCGATGCCCACGAAGGCGCCGCCGCAGATGAAGAGAATTTTGTCGGTGTTGACCTGGATGTATTCCTGCTGCGGGTGCTTGCGGCCGCCCTGCGGCGGGACGTTGCACACCGTGCCTTCGAGGATTTTCAACAACGCCTGCTGCACGCCCTCGCCCGACACGTCGCGGGTGATGGAGACATTCTCCGTGCGGCGGCCGATCTTGTCGATCTCGTCGATGTAGATGATCCCCATCTCGGCGCGCTTCACATCGAAGTCCGCATTTTGCAACAGGCGCAGGATGATGTTCTCCACGTCCTCGCCGACGTAGCCGGCCTCGGTCAGCGTGGTGGCGTCGGCGATGGAAAACGGCACGTCGAGCACCTCGGCCAGCGTTTTGGCGAGCAGTGTCTTTCCACTGCCTGTGGGACCGATGAGCAGGATGTTGGATTTCTCGATCTCCACTTCATCCAGCCCGGTGATGGTGCCGCGATGGCGCTCGTCGTGCTGGAGGAGGCGCTTGTAATGGTTATGCACGGCCACCGAGAGCACTTTTTTGGCGTGGTCCTGTCCGATGACATGGGCATCGAGATGCTTCTTGATGTCCACCGGTTTGGACAATTGCAGGTCGCGCACCGCCGCGACCTCGTCGCGCCGCACCTCCTTGTCGAGGATGCTCTTGCAGGTCAGGATGCAGGTGTCGCAGATATAGACCCCCGGCCCGGCGATGAGCTTTTTCACTTCTGCCTGGCTCTTGCCGCAGAAGGAGCACATCGTCAATTGATGGGAACGCGCCATAGGGCGTGATTGTCCCCGCAATCCCCGCCGAGATCAAGCGGGAGGTGAGTTGATCGCGGAAAAGTCACCCCGCGCGCCGGGGAAATTCTCATGGCCGGGCGGGGCGATCGGCGCTATGGCCTGCCGCCATGAGCATGCCACGCTGCCGGGCCGGCGGGTTTCGTCGCCTCGCGATTTCCGCCGTCATCATGATAGCCGCGCTCGCGACCGCGCCGTTGCGGGGTGAGGAGCCGGCGCCCCCTCTTCCGCCCCCGACCTACGAAGTCACCCCGCCCCCGCCGGACCGGAAGATCCCGGCGTTTTACGGAAAATACACGCACGTCAGCGGCTATCCCATCGTCGCGTCGGAGAAGGTCAATGATTACGCGCTGAAGGAGGCCGCCTTCCTCGTGCACTCGATGCTCGCGCAGCGGCCGGACATTCTCCAGGCCATGATCGACAGCGGCTCGCGGCTTTGCATTCTGGGCGTGGGGGAATACACCACCGACCTGCCGGATTTCGCCTGGCTGACGCCGAAAGACTTCTGGGACCGCCGCGCGCGCGGCACCGGCGGCAGCGCGCGGGATCCCTATTGCTCCTGCGGCGAGGAGAATCTGCTCGGCTATCCCGGCGATCCCTATGAGAAGGAAAACATCCTCATCCATGAGTTCGCGCACAACATCCACCTGCGCGGCTTGGCGCGCGTGGACCCGACCTTCGACACGCGGGTGAAGGAGGCCTATGACAAGGCGATCGCCGCCGGCTTGTGGAAAGGCACGTATGCCGCGACCAATCACCACGAGTATTTCGCGGAGGGCGTGCAATCGTGGTTCGACAACAATCGCGTCAACGACCACGACCACAACCACGTCAACACGCGCGCCCTGTTGATCGACTACGACCCCGGCCTCGCCGCCCTCTGCCGCGAGGTCTTCCGCGACACGGAGCTGCGCTACACCAAACCGGCGACCCGGCTCCACGGCCATCTGGAAGGTTACGCTCCCGCCACCGCGCCCACCTTCGCCTGGCCGGAGCGTTTGCAGGAAACCGGTGACGCCATCCGCCAACAGGCGCAACGCCGCCACGCCGGCGCCGCCACGTATGAGGAACGCCCGCTTCAGGGATGGACGGTGAAGGTGAGCCGCCGGTTGCTGGAGGAAGAGA
>CAZQUC010000552.1:1509-2756 GCA_964596095.1 uncultured Enterobacteriaceae bacterium | reverse complement strand
CACCTGCGACGCGCGAGCCAAGCCGCTGAAGCCCGTATCGGTCACCGAACAGACTGCGACGTCCGACCGTTGCTCCAGATCGCGCCACCAGCGACACGACGGCACGCCACCGATCCGCAACACCCGCGACGTCTCCAAGCCCGCCAAGCTCGCCTCGCCGCCGCGGAGAAGGCGCGCGGCCAGCGCCGGATGTTCGCGCAGGCCCGAAGTGGCTTCGGCCCACACCGGACAGCCGAGTTGATGGAGCAAGGCCGCGACCGGCTCCCGCCACGCGGCGGGCAAGGCGGCCACCAACGCCACCAACGGGCCGGGCTGATGCAAAAACGTCGCCAAGGTTTCCGTTGCCTGGGTGGTGACGGGGTCGCTTTCTCCGCCGCCCATCGCTTCGCCGGCGGCCTCCTCCTCCATCGCCCACTCCCCTTCCGTCAATTCCGCGGCGTTGGGTTCCTCCAGGCAGATGTTGAGATGCAGCGGCCGACGCGCGCGGTGGCCGGTGAGCTGGTGGCCGATAGCCTCGATCCCGGCGACGCCGGCGATGTCGAAACTATGCGCCACATAGGGGCCGAAGATCCCCGGTTGCTCGATCGCCTGCGGCGCGCCCGTGCCGCGATAGGCGCGCGGCCGGTCGGCGGTAACCGCCCAGAGCGGCACGCCCTGGTAGTGCGCTTCGATCATCGACGGCAGCAATTCCGCCACCGCCGTGCCGGAGGTTGTCACCACCGCTACCGGCCGGTCCGCGGCCACGCTCCGTCCGAGCGCGAAAAAGCCCGCGCTCCGTTCTTCGGGAAAGCTCCACAACCGGAATCCCCGCGCCGCGGACAACGCCGCCACCAAGGCCGCATTGCGCGCGCCCGCGCACACCACCACCTCGCGCACGCCCCCCCGCGCCAGCGCGCGGGCGACGGCGCGGGCCACGAGGACCGGGTTTTCGGATGGCGGGATCATGGAGCGGAAGCAGCGGGCCGGGGCGCGGTAAACCGTCTTGAGAGGGGAGCAACCCGGAAAGTGACGCGATCCGGACGCTTGCCAAGACGAACGGACCGCACGATGGCAGGCGGCATGGAAACGCGGGCCGGACTGTGCTGGCAGGAAAACGGCGATCCGCAAGGACGGCCGGCGCTGTTTTGCCACGGCTGGCCCTCGTCACGGCTGCTGGGTGATGCCTGGGAAACCACGGCCCGGCGGCGCGGGTGGCGGATCATCACGCCGGATCGCCCGGGCATCGGCCGCTCGCCGGCGGCGGCGCC
>CAZQUC010000552.1:0-1409 GCA_964596095.1 uncultured Enterobacteriaceae bacterium | reverse complement strand
TTCACGCCGTTGTATGAGGCGCAGGAGGCGGTTTTCGACTGGCTGGAGCGGGGAAACGATTTTTCGGGGGCTGATGGGTAAAGAGAGTCCCGAGACGCGCGGGCGGTGGGCGGGACGCCCCCGCTACGAGTTGGCGGCTGGCCCAGGGACAGGGACGTGGGGCGCAGCTTTCGATTGCTTTTTCCATGTCTCTTGGCCTTTTGTCTCCACTACTTGTTCTCACTCGTTTCACTTCTTTTGCCGGATGAATCCTTCCACTCTCTTCCTCCTTGCGGCCCATAGTCACCCGCGATGGCAACTTACGGCGCTGTCGAGCGGGCGATGGTGGACGCGCCGCACGCCGGGGAAGTCCCGAAACGCGCGAGTCGGTGGGCGGGAGGCCCCCGCTACGAGACGCCACCGCTGGTGGTGGGTGATGCTGCTATGGGTCGCCTTGCTCTCTCCACTCGCCGCGCAATCCTTCGGCGATTTCGTTTACACCAGCGACGGGACCGGCATCACCGTCACCGGCTACCTCGGAGAAGGAGGCGCCATCACGATTCCCGACACTATCGAAGAACTACCGGTGCGGACGATTGGCAATTGGGCTTTCTGGGATAAAACCTCTCTCATCAGTGTGGTCCTTCCCGATAGTGTCACCGACATCGGATACGCTGCGTTCCAGGGCTGCACGGGGCTGGTCAGCATCACCATTCCCGACAGCGTCACCAACCTGGGATACTTTGCCTTTCAAGGCTGCATAAATCTCACTCACGCCACCATCCCCAATGGTGTCACCGAACTGGGAACCTCGGTGTTCTCTGATTGCGCGAGCCTGACCGGCATCACCATTCCCGACAGTGTCACCTCCATCGGAAGCGATACATTCTTTGGTTGCACGGGCCTGACCCAGGTCACCATCCCCAATAGCATCACCTCCATCGGGAGTTCAGCTTTCCGTGGCTGCGCGGGACTGACCAGCATCTCCATCCCCAACAGCGTCACCTCCGTCAGATCCTCGGTGTTCGAGAACTGCACGGGCCTGACCTCCGTCACTCTCTCCAACCGTCTCACCGTCATTGGACCCAGCCTGTTCGCTGGCTGCACGGGTCTGACCCACGTCATCATCCCCCGCAGCGTCACCTCCCTCGGAAGCTCAATATTCTCTGGCTGCTTGAACTTGGGCACCGTCCTCTGTGAAGGGCAGGCGCCGTCAATAAGCCTCACGAGCTTCTTGAATGCCGCTCCCGATCTCACCATCTATTATTATGAGGGCAACACCGGCTTCACCACGCATCCATGGAGCACATATCCGACCGTAGAGCTGTCCACTCCGCCGGCCTCGGGGGAAGAGTTGCCGGCGGTTTTCGTGAAGCAAGGCGAGGTGGTGCTGCTGGTCGTGGATGGGCAGGCGGGCTGGACCTACGAAT
>CAZQUC010000551.1:0-2789 GCA_964596095.1 uncultured Enterobacteriaceae bacterium | reverse complement strand
CGTCCATCGGGCCATTATTCGGCGGGATGACCGGCTTTCCACTCCCACCCGTCACTTTTTGCTTTTCCCTGCCGGGGGCATGGTGTTATACACATGGGACGCCAGATGCGTCGTTTATGAGCGATTCCCAGAAAGGACGAAACTTCAAGCGTGTTGTGTTGAAACTGAGTGGCGAAGCCCTTCGTGAGACGGGCAGCCAGGACAATATTTCCCCCGAAATCGTGGAGGACATCGCGGTCCAGATCCATGACGCGTGGAAGACGGGGTTGCAGATCGCGCTGGTGGTGGGCGGCGGCAATTTCTGGCGAGGGATCACCGCCCAGAACCGCGGCATGGAGCGCGCCACCGCGGATTACATGGGCATGATCGCCACGGTGATGAATTCGCTGGCGCTGCAATCCATGCTCGAAGCCCACAAGGTGCCGACGCGCGTGCAGAGCGCCATCCGCATGGACAACGTGGCCGAGCCGTTCATCCGCCGCAAGGCGGTGCGCCATCTGGAGCTGAACCGCGTGGTCATTTTCGCCGCGGGCACGGGCAATCCGTTCTTCTCCACCGACACCACGGCCGCCCTGCGCGGCAGTGAGATCGGCGCCGACGCGATCTTCAAGGCCACCAAGGTCGATGGCATTTACGACGCCGATCCGAAGAAAAACCCGGACGCGAAGCGGTTCGACCAACTCAGCTACCAGGAGTGCCTGCAACGCCAGCTCAAGGTCATGGACGCCACCGCCTTCAGCCTGTGCGAGGAGAACAACAAGCCGATCATCGTTTTCGACATGACACCGCCCGGCAACGTGCGCCGCGCGCTGCTCGGCGAGCCGCTGGGCACATTGGTCACACGTTGACACTTGGCGCGGCGCGGCTTTCGCCTATCGTGGCGGCCACGAGATGAATAGTCCGCTGGTTTTCCGTCCGCTTTACATGGAACGCGTCTGGGGTGGCCGGACGCTGGAGGCGCGTTTCGGCCGCGCGCTGCCCGACGCCACGGCGCCCTGCGGCGAGTCGTGGGAAATTGTGGACCGCCCGGGCGAGCAAAGCGTGGTCGCCGACGGGCCGCTGGAGGGGTTGACGCTGCATGAGCTGTGGCGCGAGCACCGGGCGGCCATTTTCGGCGAAGCCGCGGCGCGGCTGGATCACGAACGATTTCCGCTGCTGGTGAAGCTCCTCGACGCGCGCGACCGGCTCTCGCTCCAGGTCCACCCGCCGGCGGCGGTCGCGCCGTCCCTGGGCGGCGAGCCGAAAACGGAGATGTGGTATATCGCCCACGCGGAGCCGGACGCCTGCCTGTATGTCGGCGTGCAGGAAGGGGTGACCCGCGAGTCCTTCGCCCGCGCGCTGGCCGAGGGCACGGTCGAGGCCTTGGTGCCGCGCCTGCCGGTGCGCACGGGCGATTCCATTTTCATCCCCAGCGGACGGCTCCACGCCATCGGCGCGGGGGTGTTGATTTACGAAATCCAGCAGAACAGCGACACCACGTATCGTGTCTTCGATTGGAATCGGCTCGGCCTCGACGGCCAACCGCGCGCGCTGCACATCGAGGAATCCCTTGCCTGCATCGACTTCACCGACACCGCGCCCGCGCTCAATCCGCCCGCGGCCGTGACCTTGGCGGCCTGCGACCATTTCGTGGTGGCCAAGCGCGCGCTGACGGCGGGCGAGTCGTTCTTCGCCAATGGTTTCGCCCTGCTCGCGGTGGTGGAAGGACGGGTGGCGATGGGCGGCCAGGTCTTCGGTCCCGGCTCGTTCCTTCTCGTGCCGGAATGCGCGCGGGGCGCGGCGGAGCTGGAAGCGCAAACCACCGCCCTGCTGTTGGAAACCACGCTTCCCCGATGAAACCGTCTCCTCCTTCATCGGTCCGTTGCGGACGCTGCCACGCGGCGTTTCTCAGCCCGACCGACGAGGCGACGGCTTTGATCGAGTGCCCCCACTGCGGGCAGGTGCAGCTCTTGAGCGATGCCCTCGTGTTGTCAGCGCCGGCGCCGTTTTACCGCACGGCGTGGTTCAAAACTTTCGCGGGCCTCGCGCTCGGCACGGGGTTGGTGCTGGGCGGGTTCAATTGGCTCGTGCAGCGCTGGCGGCCCGGCCCGGCGGAGGGCGAGTCGGTCGAGGCGGTGGCCGAGCCGGCCCGCCGCACGCCGGAAGAACGCGCGGCCATCGACGCGGCCTTTGTCACGGCGCGGCGGGCGCTGGCCTCTCCGACCTTGGCCGAGGCGCTGCCTTTCCTTCACAACGCGGAATTTCTCGTTCCGTTGATGGAGCGTTACCACGCCCGCCACCCGTGGGCGCCCGTCCCGCTGGAGCGATGTCTGGACGCGGAAGTTTCCGCACGCGGCCACCGCCGGTGGGTGCATCTCCGCGTGGAATCCGCCGAACGGCGGGTCTTCACCATCCACGTGGTGGAGCATCCCGGCGAGTGGAAGCTCAATTGGGAAGCGCTCGTCGATGCGCCGCGCTTCGAATGGGACGAGTTCCTCGAACAGCAGCCGGTGGAAGATCGCCCGTTGCGGGTCTCCGTGCTCAAGGGCTCGGTGCCGGACCATTATTTCAACTCCCTCGGCCTCTCGGTGGATGACGTGATGGCCGTGCGCTTTTATGGCAATGATCCCGCCGCCTCCGTGATCGCCCTTGTGGGCAAGGATTCGCCGGAGGGCCGGTTGTTTCAGGACGAACTGAGCTGGGAGCACCCGCGCCGCTACGTGTGCGCCTTGAAATTCGCCGACGCGAAGGCGGTGCCGCCGAGGGTTACGCTGGTCCATCTTCTCCGCTCCGGTTGGGAAGAGTGAGCG
>CAZQUC010000550.1:0-2794 GCA_964596095.1 uncultured Enterobacteriaceae bacterium | reverse complement strand
ACAGGGACGGTGCCGGACGATGCCCAGGTGTCGCAAAACTATCTCGTTTTCATCCGCCGGTCCGCCCCGCCCGTTGCGGCAACGCCGCTACTCATCACGGCGGTCGCTTATGAGGCAGCGCCCCATCAGGTGACCTTCACCTGGCTTTCCGAAGCCGGCCTGACCTACAAGGTCGAAGCCTCACCCGATCTCGGCGCGGACCACTGGACCACGCTGGCCGCGGCTCATCCCAGTCAAGGAACGACAACCTCCTACACGGAGACGTTGCCGGAGGGGACGACGGCGCGTTATTACCGGGTGGTGCGGGAGTAGAGGGGATGGACGGAAGGGACGTGATGAGGAGATACGAACCATCTTGTCATCCCCCTATCCTATCATCTCGTTATCTCCCTCTCCAATGCCTGGCCTACGGCCGAGACGGCGTGGGCGATGTCCTCCTCCGTCGCGCAGAGCGGCAGCATCAGCACGATGGTCTCTCCCATGACGGGACGCGTGAGGAGGCCGAACTCCCGCGCGGCGAGGCAGACGGCGGCGGCGGTGAGCGGCGCGCCGTGGCGCGTCATGTGGCCGCGTTGGATCTCGATCCCCGCGATGAAGCCACATTGGCGGATTTCATGGAGATGCTGCGGGAAGCGTGCCTGCAACGCGGCCAGCTCGTGGCGCAGGTGGTCGATTTTCGGAGGGAGGGCGGCCAGCACGTTTTCCTCGCGGAAAATCTCCAGACTCGCCAGGGCCACGGCACAAGCGAGCGGATTGCCGCAATAACTATGGCCATAGAAAAAGGTTTTGCCTTCCTCCGGCGCGCCGAGAAAGGCGTCGTAAACACGGCCCGTGGTCAGCGTCGCGGCGAGGGGCAGCAGGCCGCCGGTCAGGCCTTTGGCGAGGCAGAGGAAATCCGGCCACACGGCTTCCTGCTGGCACGCGAACATCGTGCCGGTGCGGCCGAATCCGGTCATCACCTCGTCGAAAATCAAGAGCACGTCATGCGCGTCGCACCACGCGCGCAACCGCCGCAGCATCCCCTCCGGCCACCGCCGCATCCCCGCCGCGCCTTGGATGAGCGGTTCGATGACCACGGCGGCTAGGCGGTCGATGTCCTCCGCACTCAGAGCTTCCAGGCTCGCCTCCCCGGCCACTTGGCGGACGGGCAGTCCGAAGCGCGAAAAGCGTTCGTGAAAGAGCGGGATCCCGCCCAATGACGCCGCGCCGAACGTGTCGCCATGATAGGCGTGGTCGAAGGCCAGAAATTCCCGTCGCTGCGGCCGGCCGCTTTGCTGCCAGAACTGCACGGTCATCTTGAGCGCGCATTCGATGGCCGTGGAGCCGTCGTCGGTGTAGAACACCCGCGCCAGCGCCGACGGCGCGCACAGAGCCACCAACGCAGCGGCGAGACGGATGGCGGGTTCGTTGGTGAAGCCGAGGAACGACGTATGCGCGACGCGCTCCGCCTGCTCCCGCAGCGCGGCCAGCAACTTGGGATGCCCGTGGCCGTGGATATTCGTCCAGATCGAAGAATTCCCGTCAAGCCACGCGCGCCCGTCGCGATCCCACACCCACGCGCCCCGGCCGCGCGCCAGCACCAGCGGCTCGTGCGCCGGCGCGGTCCACTCGCGCATCGGGGTGAAGGGATGCCACAGGATCGCCTTGTCGAGTTCGGCCAGCTCCCGCGTGGTCATGACCGCGGCACCAGACCTCCGTGCTTTTCGTCCGTCGTCAGCCGTCGCCCGGCGGGCAGCAGCGTGTCGATTTCCCGCACCGTCTCGAAAGCCAGCTTGCGGCGCTGGTATTTGGCCCACAACACGTCGCGCAGGGAGACCAGCACGTCCTCGGGGAATGGCGGCTCCAGCCAGGTCCAGTCCTCATCGGACTTCAGCTTCGACTTGAGCTTCCACTGCTTGCCGAAGCGCGTCGCGCAAAACAAGCGCGTTCCGTCGTCGGTGCGTTCCCTCCATTCGTGGTCAACCATCACCCTCAGCAAGCCCGCAACCCTTGGCGCGTCAACCGAGGAAATCGCGGCTCCGAGGTCGCCACGTCGGAGAGCCGCTCACCCTCGTATGGAACGGAGTCATTTGCGCCGCCTTGGAAAGGGTGTTATTGAGGGGAGCATGAACGCCTTGGCCTTAACCGATATCGAACGCATGAGCACCCGAGAACGGCTGCAAGCCATTGAGATGCTCTGGGAATCTCTGACCAAAGACGGAGAGCGTGACCTTCCCTCCCCGGAGTGGCACACCACGGTGTTGGCGGCGCGGCGGGCGAAAGTGGAGCGCGGAGAGGCGAAGTTCCTGACCTTGGAAGAACTGAAAACGAGGCTCCGCTCCGACCCCGCATGAGACCTGTGGTCATTCTCGACGATGCGGCGATTGATCTGGAAGCGGGGAGGGAATTCTATGAGGCTCAAGAACCCGGCCTTGGGGCCTATTTTGTGGCGTCACTGTTGGCGGACATCGAAAGCTTGGCTCCATTGCACGGCATCCACTCCGTTCATGCAGGGTTCCACCGCATGTTGGCCAGCCGCTTCCCCTTCGGCATTTACTATGAAGACACTCCCACGGAGACACGCGTCTTCGCCGTTTTGGACCTACGTCGGCATCCATCATGGATTCGTGCCGAATTGACCGGCAGAAAATGATGAAATCGTCCTCGTTTGATAAAAGTGAGGCATTTTGGCAGAGTGTCTTTTCCAGGAAAATGAACGCGCGCGGGCGTTTCACCGTCCCTCATCGGCGCCGTGGTCCGTCTTCTCCGGCTCGCCTTGCCGAATCCACGCCTCATTGAACCAGGCGTGCTTGAT
>CAZQUC010000549.1:0-2800 GCA_964596095.1 uncultured Enterobacteriaceae bacterium | reverse complement strand
CCTTGGACAACACGCTCATCCAGCAATACCGCGACGCCCGCGACTACGAAGCCCTTGAGCTTTACATCTTGAAGCATTTGTTGGGAGCCTCGTAGCGGGGGCTTCCAGCCCACCGCCAAGCCGCGTCCCGGCGCCTGGCTGGAAGAATTTCAAAACCCACCCTTCGCCGGAATGCACAGTGAGCGCGTTGTGAAAGACCACGCGCCCAACCGCAGGATACTCTCTCCCCGCGGTGGGCGGGACGCCCCCGCCACGTCGGGCCTCCAGCCCACCTTCACCTTCGCTCTTCCCTTTTTTCATCTCGCTTCCTTCTTCTCACCATAACCGGGCAGGCGGGACGCTCGCCCCCCCTTCTTTTTCCCTTCCTTGCGTTACTTCTTTCCATCCAACTCCATGAAATCATTCCGACTCAACCGACTCTTCAACGCCAAATCCGGCCGCTGCTTCGACGTGGCGGTGGATCACGGCTTCTTCAATCAACCTGGCTTCCTGCAAGGCATCGAGGACATGCGCCAGGTCGTGGCCACGCTCGTCGAGGCCGCGCCCGACGCCATCCAGCTCACGCTCGGACAGGCGCGGCATCTGCAATCCATCCCCGGCCGTCACAAACCCAGCCTCGTGTTGCGCACCGACGTGGCCAACATCTACGGCAAGGAATTGCCCGCCACCCGCTTCAGCCTCATGATCGAGGAAACCATGCTGCAAGCGGTGCGGTATGACGCCGCCTGCGTGTGTGTGAACCTCTTCCAAATCCCCGGCGCGCCCGAAGTGCATCAGCAGTGCGTGGAGAACATCCTGCGGCTCAAGCCCGAGGCCGATTATTACGGGATGCCGATGATGATCGAGCCGCTCGTCTTCCAGCCCAATGAGAAGGCCGGCGGTTACATGGTCAATGGCGACCTGACCCAGATCATGCACCTCGTGCGGCAGGCGGTGGAACTCGGCGCGGATATCATCAAGGCCGATCCCACCGACGACGTGAGCCTGTATCACCAAGTGGTGGAAACGGCGGCGGGCATCCCCGTGCTCGTGCGCGGGGGCGGCCGGGTCAGCGACCGCGAAATCCTCGAGCGCACGCAAGGTTTGCTTGCCCAAGGGGCCGCGGGCATCGTGTATGGCCGCAACGTCATCCAGCATCCGAACCCGCAAGGCATCACCCGCGCCCTCATGGCGATGGTGCACGACGGGGCGGACGTGGAAACCGCGCTCGCATTGGTGTAATCCGCGACGCGCGCTTCCCGCCGGAGACCGCTTTTTTCCATCATGCCGCTTTCCCCCACCGTAGTCTCCGCGCTCGCGGAGATCGCCGGATCTCCGAACGTGCTGACCCGCCCGGAGGATCTGGTGGTGTATGGCTTCGACGGCACCGCGGCGCTCAAGCAGCGGCCCGGCGCGGTGGTCTTTCCACATTCCACGGCCGAAGTCGCGGCCTGCGTCGCTGTGGCGCGCGATCATGGCATCGCGCTCGTCACGCGCGGCTCCGGCACCGGCCTCAGCGGCGGCAGCGTGCCCGTGCCTGATTGCGTCGTGGTGTGCCTCGCGCACCTCGACCAGATTCTGCATGTGGATGCCGCCAACCTCACCCTCCGCGCGCAGTCCGGCGCCATCACGCAGAAGATCGACGAAGCCGCCGCCGCGCACGGCCTGTTTTACCCGCCCGATCCCGGCTCGATGAAGATCAGCACCATCGGCGGCAACGTCGCGGAAAACTCCGGCGGCCTGCGCGGACTGAAATACGGCGTCACGCGCGATTACGTGATGGGCCTCGAAGTCGTGCTGCCCGACGCCCGCGTCGTGCGCCTCGGCAACGCCTGCGTGAAGGACGTGGCCGGCTATTCGATGAAGGATTTGTTCATCGGCTCGGAAGGCACGCTCGGCGTCGTCACCGAAGTCCTGCTCAAGCTCCTGCCGCGCCCCGCCGCGCGCCGCACCATGCTGGCGGTCTATGACCGCATGGAGGACGCCGCCGAAACCGTCTCCGCCATCATCGCCGCGAAGATCATCCCCTGCACGCTGGAGTTCCTCGACCGCATGACCATCCGCTGCGTCGAGGACTACGCGAAGATCGGCCTGCCCACCGATTGCGCGGCCCTGCTCTTGATGGAAACCGACGGCCACCCCGCCGCCGTGGCCGACGAGGCCGAGCAAATGGCCGGGATCGCCCGCGCTCGCGGCGCGCGCGACGTGCGCACCGCGAGCGACGAGGCCGAGGCGCTCACCCTCGCCTCCGCCCGCCGCACCGCCTTCTCCGCCCTCGCCCGCATGAGACCCACGACCATCCTCGAAGACGTGACCGTGCCCCGCAGCGCCTTGGCCGAGATGGTCTCCTTCATCGCCGCCACCGCCGGGACGCACCGGCTGCAAGTCGGCACCTTCGGCCACATGGGCGACGGCAACCTGCACCCCACCTTTCTCACCGACGAACGCGACACCGAGGAAATGCACCGCGTCCACCTCGCGCTCGACGCCATCGTCGATAAAACGCTCGCCCTCGGCGGCACCATCACCGGCGAGCACGGCGTCGGCTTGGCGAAAAAGCCGTGGCTGCGAAAGCAACTCGGCGACGCCAGCTACGGCCTCCTGCGCGAACTCAAACAGGCGTGGGATCCGCAACGCCTGCTCAACCCCGGAAAGATTTTCGACTGACGCCGATGGCCCTCACTCTCAAGCAGCTCGACTACTCGGTGCTCCAGCAGTGCATGCACTGCGGGATGTGCCTGCCGACCTGCCCGACCTACGACGCCACCCACCGCGAGCGCCACAGCCCGCGCGGCCGCATCGCCCTCATGCGCGCGGTGGC
>CAZQUC010000548.1:0-2812 GCA_964596095.1 uncultured Enterobacteriaceae bacterium | reverse complement strand
GCACGAGACCGGCCAAGGGCGCCTCGCCGCGCCGCAGCCGGTCCGCGATGGTGCGGCCCGGCATCACGTCGCCGCCCACCACCAACCGCGCGTGAACTGCCGGCACGGGCACGCGCCACACGGAAAATTCCGGCCGCCGGCCGCGCAGCAAGGTTTCCAGCGGGAGCAACTGGGGCGGCCCTTCCAATTGATGCGCCACCAGATCCGCGCCGTCGAGTTCGCCCACCGGCGGACGGTCTTCAAAGAGCGCCGCCACATGGGAGCCGAGGTCGATGATCACCCCGCGCGCCACGTCCGCGGCATCCAACGGCAATGTCGGGCGGGTCGCCAAGGTGAGACGCTCCGCCAGCGGCTCCAACGCGCGCCGGAAATGCCGCGGATCGCCCCACGGCATGGGACGCCCGCTCTCGCGCAGCCCGGCGATGAGAAAATTCGCGCAATCCGCGCCCCAGCCGGTTTCCGGTCCGGTGCGGTCTCCCTCCGCCAGCCAGGTGCTGCCAAACACATAGGGCCGCGCGAAGTGCCCGCTCAGCGCGGCGCGGAAATCCGGGCCGGGCGTGGTGACCGGCTCCGGCAACGGCGGTGACGGCATGCTTTCCGCCAGCCGGCGCAGCGAGAGCGGCGGGGTCAACCAGACGCCGTCGCGGGTGGTGACCTCGGCCTGCACCCGCGCCGTGCCCCAGCCGGTGGAGGAATCGAAGGCCGCGCGCAGCTTCGCCCACGCCAGCGGTGCCTCCTCGGCGGTGCGAACCAACTCGCGGGCGCGGCGGCGGATCCAAGCCGGAGCCGCCGCGGCAAAACCCGGCCCCGTCCACCCGCGCATCACGTTCGCGGCGGGGGCCTCCGCTTCCCACACCAGCCAGCGCACGGCGAGGGCCGGCCCCGCGCCGGACCACCCGATCACCCGCAGCCACGGTTCGGCCGGCGCGGGCACGTTGACCATGCCGTCGGTGCCCTCCTGAAAGCCTTCCACCTCCAACCGCCAACGTCCGGCGGCGAGGTCCCATTCGTCCAGTTGCTCCGTCCACCGCGTAGCGTCGTGGCGCACCATGAGACGGTCGCGTTCCGCGACAAGCAGGCTTCGCCACGCCGGCCCGATCTTCGCCAGCTCGAACCGCGGCACGGGCTGCCCGCGCCGGGCCATTTCCTTGGCCATCTCCGAGCGATCCGGCCCCGTGGTGGCGTAAGGCTCGAAGCGCAGCGTCGCATTATCCACCCGCAGCACTTGCTCCATCGCCAGCCGTCCGAGCCGGTCCGCTTCCTCATCGCCGCGCAGCCACGGGCGGGATAAACTGAGCGTCACCGCGCGCAGACGCGGCAGTTGCAGGATCGCGTCGAAGACGTGCCGCACGGCTTCTTCCTGCTCGGCGGCGGGCAGACCCGCGAAGGCATCGAGATCCAGGCTCACCACCACCGGCAGCGGCTCCGACCCTTCCTCCAGCCAGGCGGGAATAGTCTCCAGCCCTCGCGCATGAAAATGCTCTGCGAGCAGACCACAGGCCCGCGGCATGGCTTCCGTATGACCGTCGATCTGCTCCCGCGCGATGGCCTCGCGGGTGCCGCGCGCGATCTCGTGCTCGGGCCGAGCGGTGGCCCACTCCACGCGTGCGAAGGGACGCGGCATCAGCGGCTCGATCCAGTTGAAACACTGCACCGCGCCGTGCTCCCGCCATTGGCGCAGACGTTGCGCGCGCTCCTCCACGGAGGCCACCCGGCGCAGCCCCTCGCGCAACCGGTCGGAATCGAACACGCCCGAGGCGTCGCTGTGCGCGTCGATCAGCACCAGCGCGTGCGGCTCATCCAGAGCCAGTTCCTCTGCCAGCCAGTAAAACGAGCCGGCGTGCGATTCCTCGAAATACACCGTCAAGACCGTCGGCAGCGCCGCTGCCAGTGGGCCGACTGCCAGCAACAGCAACCACCACATGACTGGCCAGCCGTGTTTCATCATGGGAACGCGGTAGGCTCAGCTCAACGCGCGCCGCGGAAAACCGGCTTCTTTTGCAGCGGAGAGTCCAAAGCTAATTCAGAAATACACAGATCATTGTAAGTGGTCCCGCGATACACTTTGAGAAACTCAACTTTGATCGTCTTCACCAAGGTGAACGGGCCGCCCAGCCGGATATTCTGCCATTCCTGGGTATCGGGAAGATCCACTTCCACCGGGTGTTTGCCATCGCGGGTAATGCGGAGACGCGCTGGGCGATTGTTGGCTTTCCATAATGCGTCTTTTTGCCCTTCTTCAATGTAACCACCTCTCAAGCCCAATCCGGACACCGGCCGTGGTGGCGTCAGAGTCAACGTCAGCGATTCTCCCGTGCCATCGCCGTCGGAACCTTCAGCCCATACTTTGGGCGGCCACTCATTGGAAAGGAGATTGGAAGCATCATAGCGATGATGTCCCTGGGGAGGAAGCGTGGAGGATGCGATGATTTTGAATTGCTGATGATTTTTCAGAAACCATTGCTCTTTACCCTCTTCACCGACGAAAGTATAGCTGCCACTCGTGTGACCTCGCTCATCGAAATACTTGAAACGCCCATTTCGCGGCGCGGCTTCGATCAGCAGATCATCGGCCAGCGTCGGCTCCAGATCGACAAACTCCCAGACCCACGCGTCTCCGTTCCGCTTGAACTTTCCCGTCGGCGTTTTGATAACCGGGTCGTGAAGACCGGCGGACGCCTTTTTGACGGTGATCGTCCCGGAGCTGATCGGCCCGCGCCACACCGCCGCCGTGGAGAGCCGGTAACGCAGCGTTTTGGCCGCAGAGATGTGGTCGTCGGAGACCCATGTTTCGGAGCCGGCGTATTGGGAG
>CAZQUC010000547.1:0-2814 GCA_964596095.1 uncultured Enterobacteriaceae bacterium | reverse complement strand
GGGAAAATTGCCATTTTCGCGAACACTCTGCGACCATCTCTCCGCCATGAAATCAGGTCATCGTCTCCGCCCGGACTTCCATCCCCGGTTTTCCGCTTTGTTTTCCGTCTTGAGGGACTGGCGCGCCGGGGTGGCGACGCTGGCCGCCCTGGGAGTGACGGGGTGCGACGTGAAACGCGCCGATACGGCCGCCGTTTCAGCCGCGCCGGAACCGGCGGTCGCTCTCGCCGCGCCAGCCTCCGAACCGGCCGCCGCCGCTTCGACCGCCCCGGGGGCTGAAACGGCATCCGCGCCGAAGCCGGCGGTGCCCACACCTCCGGCATCGGCCATCACGCCGGCCCTGACGGAACCGCGGGAGGCGCGGATGCATTGCGTGTGGTTCATGGAAACCACCAAGGAGCAGGGCACGAGTCCGGTGGTCATCCGGGTGTCGCCGAATCCTTCGGGAGAGTCGCCCGTGGTGCTGGAGGACGAGCAGGCGGGCGGCAGCGGCACGATGTGGCGCACCGCCGCGTGGATGGCCTCTTTTTGCGCGAGCCAGATGACCGGCCACCTGCTGCACGAGCATGAATTCCGCGTCACGCTCGAAGGGCCGCTGGACGGCCCCTCGGCCGGGATGTTGCTCACCGGGACGATGATCGCGCTGCTGCGCGGCGATGACATCCAGCCCGGCGTGACCATGACCGGGACGATCAATCCGGATGGTTCGATCGGGCCGGTGGAGCGCGTCTCGCACAAGCTGGCGGCGGCGCAGCGGGCGGGGGTGAAAAAATTCGGCTATCCGGTGGGCACGCGGCTGAGCAAGGACGCCGACACCGGGGAAACGGTGGACGTGCAGGACGCGGCGGCGGCGCTGGAGCTGGAAGCGGTGGAGATCCGCGACATCTACGACGCATATCTCCTGCTGACCGGCAAGCCCCTGGCCCGTCCGGTGGCGGCGGCCTCCGAAGCAAAGCTCGACATTCCCATCGCCCTCGCCCAGCGCGTGCGCACGGCCGCCGCGCGGTTGCGCGACAATGCGCGGCAGCGGCTGGATAAACTGCGCCAGGAGATCAACCAATTGCCCGAAAACCAGCGCGCCGGGGTGCTGGCGCAATTGCGCACGGGCGAGACGTTGATCGAGCTCTCGGAAAGCTCGGAGCAGGAGGGGTGTTTTTCGCAAGCCTTCCGCCAGGCCAAGATGGCCGACGGCGCCGCGCGACTGGACGGCCTGTTGTGGGAGATGACCAACCCGAAATACCACACCGGCGGCATCGCGGCGACCATCGCGCACTATGGCAAGACGGCCGAGCAATTGGAGAAAGACACGCTGGAGCGGCTGGAAGCCGTGCGCACCGGCATGAAGGGTGTGGCCGAGCGGACCACACTGGGCGGGCGCGTCGATGCCCTGCACAGCTTCACCAACTATTGGCAGGCGATGACCCATTTCCGTGCCGGCAAAGTGTCGCATCAGGAATTCAAGAAGCTCGCCGAAAAAGTCACGAAGCTGAATAGTGACTTTGAATCCCGCCGCGGCACGCGCTCCTCCACCGCGCAGGAAAACCAGGAATGGGATGAAGCGTGGAAGGAATACCTCGGGTTGAGCCGGCGGCTGGTTTTCTGGTTTGCCGGCGCGCAGAACGAGGGAGAGAGCGCGGAATATTGGTCCGGCTTCACGCAGGAGAGCGGCATCCCCGTGCCGGCGCGGAACGATCTCTACGAGCACCTCGGCCGCGCCTACAGTTCGGCGGCGGGCGCGGGCCTGGCGTGGTTCAAGGCCGTGGTCGTCGAGCCGCGCCTGGCTCACGGCGAATTGGCTTCGCCCGGAGAGATCAGCGATCTGATGGTCGAGCAGGACCGGGAATACGCCCCCATCCAGAGCGCCGCCGCCTATGCGGAAACCGCGTCGCTTTTCGCCAAGAAGGAGCCGCTGCTGCCGCTCGATCAATTGGCGAGCGGCATCTATGCCTACCACGGCTCCGCCAAGCTCATCAACAAATACGCCAATTTCAAGGCCACCGGCGGCGAGGGGACCGGCGAGCCGCTCAAGCTCAACAACCGCAAGCCACTCGGCGCCACGCTCGATCTCGCCCGCCAGCGCGCGCTGGAGGAAAGCAACCGCCTCGCCGCCAGCATCGGGTTCATCCCCGATTCGGTGAAGCTCAATTACGAGCTGGCCAATCTCCTGCGTGACGGGTCCGATGAGGATCGCTTGAACGCCTTGGTTGCCTATTGGCAATGTCATTTTCTCTGCGATCTTGCGCGCCGGCTTTCCGCCTTCCCCACCAAACGCTGAACCACCAACACCTCACCTGCCATGACCACCTCAACCACCAGAATCATCGCCCTCGGCCTTTGCAGCACGCTGGGTTTAAACTCCTGCGCGATCGATCAACTGGCCTACGTGCCTGCCATCGTGCCCGGGCTGCATGTCCACAGCCACCTGCACGGACGGGACGCGCGCACCGCCGCCCTCGTCGCCGCGGGCGCGCTGCTCGTCACCGCGGTCATCGTCGCCTCCTACCGCGCCAACCAGGAGCAGCGCTACCAGGCCGAGCAACGCGCCCGCGCCCAGCTCGCCCGCCCGCGCGTCCGCAACGAGGTGCGGAAAAAGAAAGTGCGCTACGTCGCCGTGCCCGTGAAGCGCGACGAATCAAAATCGAAAGGGAGAAGCGGTCCCAGCCAACACTTGATGAAAGTCAACGCCGAGACCGGCAAGCCCACCGGCGAAGTCTTCGTGCCCAAGGCCGGGCAGGAAGTGCGCAACGGCAACGTCGTCAAACTCGGTGGCGACGAAGCGCTCTACTACGGCAGCTCCGTGCATGGGGTGTGATC
>CAZQUC010000546.1:0-2829 GCA_964596095.1 uncultured Enterobacteriaceae bacterium | reverse complement strand
GCGTCCCGCACTGGCTCCGTTCCTCAACCTTCCACTCACTCATTATCTGACTATCCCACTCTCTTATTATCTCCTCGCCTTCCTCGCCCGCAGCCAGCGGCGCAGGTTGCCTTCGGCAACGCGGGGGTCGAGGTAGGCGAGCACGAAGTAGGCGAATTTTTGCCGGAGGCGTTTCCACCAGGTATGGCGGCCGCGCCAGTCATCCAGCGTGTAGCGGCGCGAGTGGGTGAGGTCGGTTTCGAACTGGGCCCAGGCTTGTTCCGCCACCGCGGGATCGCGGACGCGGAGCATGATCTCGAAATTGATGCGCAGGCTGCGGGGGTCGAGATTCGAGGAGCCGACGTAAACGGTGTCGTCCAGGATCAGCAATTTCGTGTGCAGCACTTGCGGCTGGTATTCGTAAATTTCCACGCCGGCCTTGAGCAGCGGTTTGTAAATGGAGCGGGAGGCGAGCTGCATCAAGGGCACGTCGGTCTTCCCCGCCGTCAGCAGCCGCACGTGCGCGCCCCGCCGCAGTGGCGCGACGATCTGGCGGCGCATCGAGGCCGTGGGCAGGAAATACGGCGAGACCAACGCGATGCGGGTGGCGGTGCGCAGGTCTTCGCTCATCGCGTCGCGCAAGGGGCTTGGACCGAGACCGGGGAAGATGAAGAGCGCGTCCACCTCCGCGCCCGCCGGCACACGGCGCTTGCGTTTCCGGCGCCGCTTCCCTTGGCCGGACTGCGCTTCGGTGGCCATGATCCATTGCGCGTCGAATTCGCGGACCAGCCACTTCAGCACCGGCCCCTCCACGCCGAGACCGCCGTCGCGCCAGCCGTGATGGAGGCCGTTGCCGCAATACTCCATGCCGATGTTGCACCCGCCGACGAAAGCGCGCTCTTCATCGACCACCAGCAGCTTGCGGTGATCGCGGAACGACCACGTCGCCAGGCTCGGCTCGTTGAAGCGTTTGACCTCGCCGTGCGGGCTGGCCTCCAGTTCGCGGAAAAAATCCTTCGGCAGGGCCATCGACCCCACCGCGTCGATCAGCACCCACACCTCCACCCCGCGCGCGGCCGCCGCGGTCAGCGCATGGCGGTAACGTCGTCCGATCCAGCTATCCGTGTAAATATACACCTCGAAGCGCACCGATTTCGCCGCCGCCTGGATGGCGCGCAATTGCGTCTCCATCACCGCCGCGCCGGAGCCGAGCCATTCAAACGTATGACGAACCAAGCCGGGCCGCGACGAAGATGACGGAGGAGCCGCGTCCGGAGCTGGCGCTTCCAGGGAAGCCTCCGGGGGGGTCGAGCCGGTCGCCAACATCTCCACACTCATGCGTCCACCAAACTGCACACGTCGGAAGATTGTGCCAGCCCGAACCACCCCGAAAGCCACGTCATCACGCCGGCGCCGAACGGGAAGGAAGTCGTCGATCGGGGACGATCGGAGGGGATAAAACGGCGCCGGTCGTGATGATGGTGTCCCTTGGGGATGGACAACTCAAGCATATATCCCGGATGGTCTTTGTAAATACAAAATATGGCAAATCCCGCAGTTCACCGCTCTTTTCTCTCCTCTTCATGGAAGATGAAGCGCTCAAAAACACTTATTATCTCATTATCCTGCTCTCTCATTACCTCCCCTCCCCTCGCGCCCGCTCGATGACCTCCTTCAACGTCACCACCGCGCCGTCACGCCGCCTGCTTTCATCGGCGGCTTCCATGAAGGCGTAAATCTCCAGGGTTTCGTCGGCGGTCACGGGCGGCTTGCCGGTTTTGAAGAACTCCACGACCGCGACGAGCAGCGGGTCGTAACCATCGAACGCGCCGACCGGACTTTCGCCCTTTTCGCCTCGCGCCTGGCCGCCGTAGCCCTTGCGGTCGGTCTGGTTCGCTTCGCGGAAGATGCCGGTGCGCCCGCCCTCCCATTGGCCGGTGACCTGAATGAGGCCGTCCCCGGTCTGGCCGCGTTGCGCGGAAACCGCGCCCGTGCCCATGACGGTGAAGAGCGATTCCACCCCGTGGATGCCATACCAGTAGAGGTCGGGATGGGTTTTCTCCAAATGCGCGGGGCTGTGGGTCTCCGCGAACGTGACCTTGCCGATCGACCCGTCGCGCACGGCGAGGGTGGCGGCGCCGAAACGCAACGAGGACGAGCAAAACAGCGGCACCTTCGCGGCTTCGGCCTCCTCAAGAATCCGGATGGTGTCCGCGAGCGAGCCGGCAATGGGCTTGTCGATGAAGACGGGTTTTTTGGCCTGGAGCACGGGGCGGACCTGTTCGAGGTGGACGCGCCCGTCGTTGCTCTCCAAGAACACCACATCGACTTTCGGCAGCAGGGCGTCGATGGAATCGACAATCTCCACGTCGAGCTTCCGCAATGCCTCGGTGTATTCGGGCACGCGGGAGGTGCTGGCTTCGATGTCCTTGCTGCCTTGCGGGTAAGCGGCGACAACCTTGACCCCGGCGAGCTTGGCCGCGAGGGCCGGGTCTTTCGGCCCGATGTTCAGCGATTGCGTGAAGGCGACGACGTGACTGGTGTCGAGCCCGATGATCCCCGCTTTCAACGGCGGCGAGGCGTCTTCGGCACGAAGCGCGGGCGACAGGACGAGCAGCGAGGCGAACAGGATGAGGATGCGTTTCATAAAAAATCGGACAAGGCGAGTGTCGGGCGGATTCGATGCAGTGTCGAGTCCCGGAAGAATCAGGCTTCGCGGGCGACTTTGGAGCGATTTGGAGTGCGGATGGCTTGCCTCCGCTCTTCCCCTCACCGGCTTGCCGGTGAGTCGGGAGCCGAGGGCGCGTGACAGCATCGGGAGGAGCGCCCCCGACAATGACTGATCGACCT
>CAZQUC010000545.1:0-2832 GCA_964596095.1 uncultured Enterobacteriaceae bacterium | reverse complement strand
GGCACGGCGAGGGTATCGCGCACGAGCAGGCTTTGCCAGTTGAGGCCTTCCATCAACGGGCCGGGTTCGGGTAGAAGCAACCCGGCTCCATACGCCGCGCCGGGTTGCGGATCGCCGGCGAAGACCACGGCGTTCGCTTCCGGCAGCGCGGGGGCGAGTGGATCATACAAGGCGACCACCACGTCGGGAGTCGTATCGGCCGCGGGCGCCGTCAGGTGCGGAAACGAGGCAAAGAGTTCGTGCAACGCCGCTGTGGCCGCGTTGGCGCGCGGGGGCAGGGCGAGGCTCAGGATCTTCGGCGCGGGCCGGACCAGGGGCAGGCGGTCGTCGGCGGTGAAGCGATCGCCGCTCAGCACCAGCCAGCAACGGTCCACGCCGTCGGGAAAGGCTGCCTGCACCGTGTGCGACTGGCCGGGGGCGAACTCCAGCGGGGTTTCCGGCGAGCGCTGGCCGTTGGCTTCGATCCACCACGAGCGCGATTGCGCGCGGCCGCTGAAGTTGCGGGCCAAGGCGCGGAAGACCGTCCGCCCTTCGCGCTCCTCGGTGGTCACCCCGGCGAAGCCACCATTGTCGAAGGGTTCGCCCACGGCCAGGAAGCGCGCCGCGTAGGGCAACTCGGCGGCCGGCGGCCGGTCGGTGACGAAAATCACGATCCCCTCGCGGCCGGTGAGGCTGCGGGCCGTGCGCAACGCGGGAGTCGGATCGTGCTCGCCCAGCCAGGGTTGCCAGGCCGCTCCAGCGGTCAGCGTGTCCGCCAGCGAGGTGCCGTGGTAGAGGCTCGGCGCTTCCGGGGCGGAGGTGAGCAGCGTGTATTCATTGGTCGTCGCCGGCGCGGCCAGGGCGGCCAACCGCGTGCCCAATTCGGAGAGCGCCCGGTCGCGGAAGGCCTGCATCGACGCGCTTGCATCCAGCACCACCGCGAGGCGCTGCACGCTCTCCTCACGCTTCCACCGCGGCTGCACCAGTAGCCACGTCAGCGCCAGGACCATCAGTAGCTGCAGCCAGAAGGGAAGCGATGTCCGCAATCGCTCGAAGCGGTGCCCGGTTTCGCTTTCCCGCCGCAGGGACTCCAGCAGAAAGAGCGTGGTGATGACCGCGGGCCGCGAGCGGCGTTGCAAAAAATGGATCGCGACCACCGCCGGCAGTCCCAGCAAGGCCCAGAATCCAAGGGGATTGGCGAAGGTCAGATCCATGTGATGGCGGCGGCCGGTCCGGCCATCCTGCCATGCCGGCCGTCAAAGCCAAGGCGGAAAATTGTTCCCGGTTCGCCGCCGGCGTCCCCATGACGGAGGGCTTGAACCGACACGTTTCCGCCCCATGGTATTGTCATGTGGTGGCTGCTTGATCCCCGATTGATTTTCTTCCTGCTGAGCGCGCCGGTGGCGGCGTGGTTGCTGGTGCGGTATTATCGCAAGGCCCCGCACCCCAAGATGCGACCCAAGGCCGGCGAGATGGCGTTGCTGGCGCTGCTGGCGCTTTTTTTCTGCGGGGGAGGCTCGTTGCTGTTGGGCATCCTGATGGCTGATCCCGATCAATTCGTCATCAAGGATGGCAAGATTCCGGGCCTGAGCGTCGGACCTTCCGGCGGTAGCGTCGGAGGAATGGGCGAGGAGGAGGGCGCGGAACCCTCCAACCCCTTCGCGCGCCAGCCGATCGATCTTCTCCCGAAAAGGGACTAGCCTTGCGCGGATGCGGTTGGCACTCGTTTATCATCAATGTGTCGGCGTTGGCGGCCTGGAGCGCTACCTTCTGGAGCTGGCGCGGCGGCTCGACGTCCGTGGGCATGAGTTGCTCCTGGTGACGGCACGCACGGATGACGCGGTGGAAGCGCTGGGGCTGCCGTGTCACACGATCGACCTGACCGGCGTGCCGAAGTGGCAGCGGCAATGGGTGTTTGCCGAACGTGTGGCCGCGCTGGAGCTGCCGGTCGATCTGACCCTGGGCTTCGGCCGCACGTGGAAGCAGGACGCGCAACGCGCCGGGGGCGGCTGCCACGCCTGCTATGCGCGGCGGTTGCCGTGGTGGCGGCGCTGGGGGCGGAAAAGCCGGCTGGAGTCGCGGCTCGAACGCGCGCTTTACACGGGCGGGCAGACCCGGCATTTCGTGGTCAACGCCGCTCCGGTGGGCGCGCAGTTGCGGCGGGAATACGGCGTGGCCGCGGACCGGATTTCCGTCATCCACACGCCCGTGGATACCGCTCGCTTCCACCCGCCGGCGACGCCCAAACCGCACGGCGGGCGGCCGGTGTTTTTGTTTGTCTCCTCCCATCATCGACGCAAGGGCCTGCCCGTCTTGCTTCGCGCGCTGGCGGACGTGCCGGAGGCGGAGGTGTGGATCGCAGGGAAGCCGCTCAAGCTCGCCGACCGGTGGCGGGCGCGGCGGCGGGGCGTGAGCGATCGCATCCGCTCGCTCGGCCAGGTGGACGACCTCGCGCCGGTGTATCGCGAGGCGGATTGGTTCGTGCATCCGACCCTCTACGACGCCTGCGCCAACACCGTCCTGCAATCGATGGCCTCCGGGTTGCCGGGGATCATTTCCCAAGCCGACGGCGCGCATGAATTCATCCGCCACGGCGAAAACGGCTGGCTCTTGTCCGATCCGACCCATGCCGGAGAACTGGCTGCTCTGATGCGCGCCGCCCTCGCCGTGACGCTCGAGGAACGCGCCCGCCTGGCCGCCGCCGCCCGCGCCACGGTGCTGCCCTTGACGTGGGACGCGCACCTCACTCGGTGGGAGGCGTTGCTGGAGCGGTTGCGGGAAGAGAAGGCCGGGTGAAAGACAGCGGGGGGGCGATTACCCTGCCAAGTGGTGATCCGCCTCCTCCGGCAGGGT
>CAZQUC010000544.1:0-2839 GCA_964596095.1 uncultured Enterobacteriaceae bacterium | reverse complement strand
CGGTCAGCGAATCGAACAAAAATTGCCGCCGCTCCTCGTCCTCCAGCGTGCGCGGTCCGCGCGTCCGCGATTGGGCCAGGTATTCCCGCCATTCTTCGTCCATGGCGGAAAGCCGGGAAAATTCCTGATCGAAATCGTCATCGTTTTCCGCCTGCTCCAGCCCCGCCTCCTCCAGCGAGGTATCGTGGCTTTCCACCTCCAGGACCGGATTCTGCGTCAATTCCTGCTGCGCCATATGATGCAGCTCCAACGTCGGCGCTTGCAGCACGTTGAGGCTTTGCTGCATTTGCGGCGACAGCACCTGCGCCTGCGCCAATTTCTGGCTCTGGGTGACGGAAAGAACGGCCATCAACACCCCTTTCGCCCGGCTCGAAGGCGCAAGCAAGCAATTTTCGAGCCAATCTCAGAAAAAACACCCGAACAGAGATTTGTTTTATGAATCCTCCCACCGCTCGAAGCTTTCGATGGCTTCGTATTCGGCGAGGCCGAGGGCGTCGTAGATGGCGGCGGTGTGGCGGTTGCGCTCGCCGTTGAGACCGCCGGCCACGTTGTGGGATTGGAATTTCTGGATGGCGGCGAGTTTCTGCGCGAGCTGGTCGGGGCTGACGGGCACGGCCATGTCAATCTCGTGCGGCTCCAGCTCCTTTTGATGGCCGCGATGCAGCCAGACGCGGCATTTCTTTTTCCAGGCGGCTTTTTTCAACGCCCGCCATGCCTCCTGGAACGCGCGCCACGCCACGCCTTGCACGCTGTTCGGGTCCGCGAGATGACCGGTGAGGTAAATCTGGTGCGGCTGCACGCGCGTGAGCACCGCGGCCACGCGGTCGATGTCCTCCGGCTCCAGCTTGAACTGGCGGTAGCGGCCTTTGGCATAGAACGGGAGGTCGAGGAACTCGATGGCGTCGGCGGGCACGCCCAGCGCCTGGCAGGTTTCGCGCGCCTCGCCGCGGCGGATCAGGCTCTTCACGCTGCGCAACTCGGCGGGCGGATCGCCGAACGGCCCCTTGGTCGCGATCTGCGCCACAATCTTCCGGGCATATGCCACCTGCGCGTTCCAGCCTTTGGGAAATTGCTCCGCGGTTTCGAGCAGGACTTTGGCGAATTTCGCTGCCTCCGCATCGGCCACGCGGAGATCGCCGCTGGTGAGATAGACCACGCTCACGGCGTGACCGTGCTCGACGAGGCGTTGCAGAGTCGCGCCCATGGAGAGCACGTCATCCTGCGGCTCGGGCGCGAGCACCAGCGCGCGCTTGGGGAAGGGCGTGGCGCGTTCGGGCCGCGTGCTGTCGTCCGCGTTGGGCTTGCCACCGGGCCAGCCGGTGATGCTGTGCTGCAAGGTATTGAAAATCCGGATATTCACGTCGTAGGCGCGCCCGTGCCGGGTGAGCAGCTCGGCCATGCCGTTCTCGTTGTATTCCTCGTCGAGCAATTTGAGGACGGGTTTGTCGTCCTTGAGCGCCAGCCACGTCACCGCGCGGCGGGTGGTGGTTTCATCCCACGCGACCGAGGAGACCAGCCACGGGAGCTTGACCCGCGTCAGCGCCTTGGAGGCCGCGGCATCGACGTAGAATTGCGCATGGGGGTGGCTTTGCAAAAAGCTCGCGGAGACCGCCTCCGTCTCCGGCCCTTCGACCGCCACGCGCACGATCTCCGCCTTGTTCTCGCCCCAGGCCATCAGCACCACGCGACGCGCGCGCAGGATGGTGCCGACGCCCATGGTGATGGCGAAACGCGGCACGTTTTCCTCGCCCATGAAGTCCGCCGCCGCGTCCTGGCGCGTGATGCGGTCGAGCGCGATCAGCCGCGTGCGGGAGTCGCGCGTCGAGCCGGGTTCGTTGAAGCCGATGTGTCCCGTGCGCCCGATGCCGAGGATTTGCAGGTCGATGCCACCCGCCGCCTCGATGGCGTCTTCATACGCCTGGCATTCGGTGAAAACCTGGTCCAGCGGCGCGGTGCCATCGGGCAGATGCGTCCGGTCGGCGGGAATGTCGATGTGGTCGAACAATTGCTCGCGCATGAACCGCCGGTAGCTCTCGCGGTGGTCCGGCCCCAGCCCCTGGTATTCGTCGAGATTGAAGGTGATGACATTCTGGAAGCTCAGCCCTTCCTCGCGGTGGAGCCGGATCAGTTCGCGGTAGAACGGCACCGGCGTCGAACCCGTGGCAAGGCCGAGCACCGCCGGACGGCCTTCGGCGTTGCGCCGCAGGATCAACTCCCGCACCTCGCCGGCCAGGCGGGCGGCGGCTTCGGCGGCGGAGGGGAAAATATGGGTGTGGACTTTCTCAAATTGCTCGGCAGTGGACGCGGATGGTGCTTTCATCTGCGGGCACCTAACCCTCGCGCGCTCATGCGGTCAAATTTCCAACCTGATTCCCCTCGTATTCTGCTGGTGATGGGCGTCTCCGGCTCCGGCAAAACCGAGATCGGCCAACGGCTCGCCGCCGCGCTCGGCGGGGAGTTCTACGATGCCGATGGCTACCATCCGCCGGCCAACATCGCCAAGATGAGCGCGGGCCATCCGCTCGACGACGACGACCGCTGGCCGTGGTTCCGCCGCCTGCGCGAGGAGATCATCGAGACCTGCCCGCCCGGCGTCACGCGCGTGCTCGCCTGCTCCGCGCTCAAGCGGCGCTACCGCGACTTTCTCCGCGCCACCCGGCCCAACGCCGTGCGGGTGATTTTCCTCGATGGCGATTACGAGACGATCTACCAACGCATGGCGACGCGGCAGCACTTCATGCGCGAGTCCATGTTGCGCAGCCAGTTCGCCGCGCTGGAGCCGCCCGCGCCGGGCGAAGACGCCATCACCTTGCAGGTGGATCAAGCGCCCGAAGCGATC
>CAZQUC010000543.1:0-2846 GCA_964596095.1 uncultured Enterobacteriaceae bacterium | reverse complement strand
CTCCAGAGGAGACGACAAATTACCGATGGCCTCATTCCACCACTTCCTCGCATTCCGCTTTCAGCAAATCCTCCAGGGTTTCGCGGCGGGAAATGCGGAGCACGCGCCCGTCCGGCTCCAGCCATAATTGAGGCGCGCGGCCGACGGAATTGTAGTTGCTGCTCATGGCGTAGCCATAAGCGCCGACATCGTGGATGGTCAGTAACTCGCCCACGCGTGGACGCGGCAGCGGGCGAGGCTGGAGCAATTCGGCCTCGTCGCGGGTGAAAACATCGCCGCTTTCACACAGCGGACCGGCCACCACGATGGGTTCGCGGTATTCCACATGCTCGCGCCCCGCCACTTCGATGCGATGGTAGGAGCCATACATCGCCGGACGCGCCAGATCGACGAACCCGGCATCGACCATCGCGAAGGTCGCGCCCTTGCCCTTGGCGTTGGTGATGGTGTGTTTCACGTCCGTGACCTTCGTCACCAGCGTGCCGACGGGTGCGGTGTAGTAGCGGCCGGGTTCGATCTCCAAGCGCAGGTCGCGCGAGTCCGACCAGCACAGGCGGCGGCGCGCGTCGATGAACAAATCGCGCAATGTTTCCAGCGGCACGGTGGCCTCCGGATCACGATAGTCGTGCGGGATCCCGCCTCCGAGATTGATCGCCTGCAAATGGTCGAACTGCGGCGCGATGCGGGCGAATTCATCGGCGAGACGCGTGAGATTGCCCACCAGTTCATCGATCTGCGGCCCACTGCCGATGTGGCTGTGCAGCATCACCACCGGCATGGCGGAGCGCTCCGCCTCCTCTTTCACGCGCAACGCGTCTTCGATCCAGATGCCGTGCTTGGAACTCGGGCCGCCGGTGTCGCAGGCATTGACGTGGCCGTGGCCGAACCCGGGATTGATCCGGATCGACACCGGCCCGCGATAGCCTGCGCGGCGCAATTGGTCGATCATCCCCGCCGAGCCGACATTGGGCAAAATGTCGTGCTTGATCACCACGTCGAGCGCGTCGTCGCGGAAGACATCGGCGGTGAAGCAGATGACCGGCGGCTCGTGCCCCTCCGGATACCCCGCATGCAGCGCGCGCCGCACCTCGTTGCCCGACACCGCGTCGATCCAGATGCCCGCCGCCGCCATTTCGCGCAGCACCTTGGTGGCGGAGCAGGCCTTCATGGCAAAGCGCGCCTGGAGGCCGGGTGAGGAGGTGACGAATTTCATATCGGCGATCCGCTGCCGCAGCAACGCCGCGTCATACAGCCAGAAAGGGGTGCCGACCTGCTCGGCCAAACGGTAAAGAAGCTCCGGGGAATGACTCATGGTGGAATGGTGCGCCATAGTGCCCCGCCGCGGCAACGATGCAAACACCGGCTGGAAAAAGGTGCGGTCTTGCTGCCGGCATCATGACCATCGCCACGCGACGCAACCCGAAAACAGGAAGGAAAGTTGCGCCACGCCCGAGGCTGATGATGTTTTCCCCATGAAGTCATCGCGCCCACCGCTGAACCGTCGCCGGCTCTTGCGGCTGTTTGCCACCCTGCCTCCGCTGGCTGCGGGCCGCCACCTGTGGGCGCAAGCGGAGCCGCCGCCGCAGATCCCCTCCTTGCTGGCCGGCTCCCTTCCCAAGAAATGCCGCCAAGTGCTGCTGGTGCTCTCGCCCGCGCGCTCCTCGGTGCCCGCGCGCTTGTGGATGCTGGAAAGGACAGCCGCCGCGAAAAACGACGAAGCCGCGCCCGGTCCTTCGGACTGGAAGCCGGTGAGTGGCCCCTTCCCGGTTGTGCTGGGCCGCAATGGCCTGGCCTGGGGCCTGGGCGATCACACCCCCGCCGCGCCCGCCGGCTGGCCCGCCAAGAAAGAAGGCGACGGCTGTTCTCCCGCCGGCGTGTTTCCCGTGACCTTCGCCTTCGGCTCCGATTCCCCGGGGGATAATGCCTGGATCAAACTGCCCTACCGCCTCACCTCGCCGACGTTGCGAGGCGTGGATGATCCGGCCTCGCGCTACTACAACCAGGTCATCGATGAAACCACGGTCACTCCCGATTGGAACAGCAGCGAGGACATGTTGCGCGAGGACGGCGTCTATCGCTGGGGCGCCTTCATCGCCCACAACCCGAAGGGAGAACGCGCCCGCGGCTCGTGCATTTTCCTCCATTTGTGGAGAGGCCCGGACCGTGGCACCGCTGGCTGCACCGCCATGCCGGAGCCGACCTTGCGCCGGGTGCTCGGCTGGTTGGATCCCGCCTGCCATCCTTGCCTGGTGCAAACCGTGGAAGATCCCATTCCGGCACCCTCGCGGTGAAGAAGAAAAGGATGGACGAGGCCCGAGTCATGAATGGTAAACGTGCCTTCTTCACTCACTTGCTTTTTTTGCGCGATATATTAAGAATGAAGATACCCCGATCAGGACTCGAACCTGAAACCAATTGATTAAGAGTTTTTCTTTTTGCCTGCTTCTCTGTAATGCGTTACGCTGCGTTGTGCTTCGATTTTTTACAACACAACTCACGTGAAATCAACAGACAACACCGATGGTGCGCTTGGCAATGATGCGACGCGTTGCGATTTGATGCCCGCAAAAAGTGGCAAAGGAATGGCAAAGACAAAGGCGTCTTTGCCATTTCCGAAATCGGACTTCCGGCATTGGGAAGCGAAGGTCTTCAAGCCGGCTTATACGGGGCGGAATGGAAGCAAAGGCGCGGCTCCGCTCTATCATGTCCGCATGGCTTACCGCGGGCGGCGCGCGTCTTTTGCGCTGGGGTTGGCCGGGCAGCGGGCCGCGGCGATGCGGGCGAAGGAGATTTACTTGTCCCTGTTGTCGGCGGGCTGGGAGGAGACGCTGGCGAAATACCGGCCC
>CAZQUC010000542.1:0-2869 GCA_964596095.1 uncultured Enterobacteriaceae bacterium | reverse complement strand
CATGGCTTTCGATCTCCTCGTCGAGATCACGGTCGCGGCGCGGCTTGTCGAACAAACCGCCGAGTCGTCTCAGCCAGGTGCGCAGGCATCTCATGCGAGGCCCTCCTTCGATCGCAGGAACAGCATCGGGATATTCATGGAATCGATGCTATCTGTTTTCATATGGGAATACAATATGAAATTTAACGAAAAGGCCACTGCCAAGATCAGCTCAACGGCAACCGCGAGCGCCGCGCGGCGGCGGCGCTTCCGGCGGGCAAGATCGGGTCGGGCGATGTCCATGGGGGGCATTGATGATTGAGGAGTTATGATTGATCATTGTTTATTACTGGCTGCGGATGGTCTGAGGTCCGGCTTATTCCGTGCGCAGCGCCACCATCGGATCGACGCGCGCGGCGCGGCGGGCGGGGAGCCAGGAAGCGGCGAAGGCGATGAGCAGCAGCAGGAGGCCGGCGCCAGAGGCGACCAGCGCCGGATTCGTCTGCATGGCGGGAAGCACCGAGCCGAGCAGCCGCGACAGGCCGAGGGCGCCGAGAAGGCCCAGGGCCGCGCCCGCCGCCGCGATGCGCAGACCGAAGCCGAGCAGCAGCCGGACCACGTCGCTGAGCTGCGCGCCCAGCGCCATGCGGAGGCCGATCTCGCCGGTGCGTTGCGCCACCGTGCGGGCGATCATGCCGTAGAGGCCGATGGCCACGAGAAAGAGGCCCAGACCGGCGAAGGCGAGCAACAGGCGACGGATCATATCGAACTGCGCGGTGAGTTGGGAAATCTTCCGGTCGGCCGTCATCAGCTCGCGAATTTTCAGCCGCGCATCCAGACCGGTGACCGCGGTTCGCAGGGCGTCCATGACGGAGGAAGCCGCGGCGCCGTCGGCGCGGACCGCCAAGGTGAATGACCGGGCGGGGTGTTGCGCCATCGGCTTGTAGAGTTGGTAGGTCGCCGGCGGGTCGGCCACATCGGCGGAGCGGGCCTCCGCCACGACCCCCACGATCTCCGCCCACTCCGGTGTCTCCGCTCCCGCGGGCGCGACCCGTTGGCCGACGGGGTTTTCATGGGGAAAGAACGTCCGAGCCATCGTCTCGTTGATGATGACGACACGAGGCGACGTGGCGGTATCGGTGTCCTGAAACGGCCGCCCGCTCAGCAGCCGCGTGCCGGTGACCGCGAAGTAGTCGGGCGTGATCTCGTTGAGGAAGACCTGCGGCTCCTGTCCTTGGAGCATCCCGTGTCCCTCGATGGTGTAGCGGGTCCAGGCCCGCAGACCAAGGAAGGGCAGATCGCGGCTGAGGCTGGCCGCCTTCACGCCGGGCGAACGCCGCGCCTGCTCAAGCAACTGCCGGTGAAACACCGTGATCCGCTCATCGTCCGGATAAGCCTCCGAGGGCAGCGTGAGTTCGCCTTGCACGAGGCCTTGCGAGGACCAGCCATAGTCGCGGTGAAGGGCATTGATCGCGCCGCGCACAAAGAACCCGGCGCCGGCCAGCAGCACCATGGCCAGAGTGAACTGACCGGCGATCAGCCAACGGGTGAGCCGCTGCTGGCTCCGGCCGGGAGTGACGCCGCGCGCGCCGCCTTTGAGCGCTTCCTGCGCCCGCACCCGCAGCGTGACCAGCGCCGGAGCGATGCCGAAAAACAGGACCGTGGCGAGGGATACCGCGAGAGCGAAGCCCAGCACCCGCGAGTCGAGCGTAAAATCGATCGTGGGTCCGTTGCCGTCCTTGATGATCGAGTGAAGCCAATCCGTCGTCCAGCGGGAGACAGCCAGCGCGCCCGCGCCGCCCAGGAGCGCCAACGCCAGCGCTTCCCCCGCCAACGGCCGCAGCAATTGCCAGCGCGTCGCACCCAGAGCGGCGCGCACCGCCAATTCACGACGCCGCTCGAGCGTGCGGGCCAGCAGGAAGTTGGCCAGATTGGAACACGCGATGAGCAGCACGAAACCGGACAGGCCGAGCAGCATCCACAGCATGGCCCGTCCCGTCGGACTCATGTCGGCTTCCGGCAGACCTTCGCCGCGCAAGGTGGCGTCCGCATTCTCCGCCGGAAAATCGACCGCGAGCCGCGAGGCGAACGCGGCGAGAAACGCTTCGAGCCGGGCGGACGACACGCCGTCGTCACGCCTCCCCAACACCGTCAGTCGGAACGTGTGCCGATCCAAGGCCGTGGCGCCCTCCAGCGCCAAGGGGCTGAACACGTCGATCTGGTTGAAGAGCCGATGGTCCGTCGCCGCCGGGGGCATGACCCCGACGATCTCGTAGCGTTCGCCGTCGCGGCGCAAGGATTGCCCGATCACATCGGTCGCGCCTCCGAACCGCTCCCGCCATAGCCAATGGCTGATGACCACGACATGGTCACGGCCCGTTCCAGCTTCTTCGGAACGGAAGTCGCGACCCAGTTCCGGCCGCACGCCCAAGAGGGAGAACAACCCGGGAGTCGCCCGCACCCACCGCGTCGGATGTTCCTCCTCGTCGAGCATGGCCTCGGACCGCTCATAGGCCACGAAGCGTCCGATCCCGGCCCCCTCGCGCCGCAGATCGAGAAAGTCCGCCGGTGACAGATTGCCATTGGCAAACTGTGGCGTCGCCCGGAACACCCGCACCAGTTCGTCGGCGTGGGAGAAGGGCAGGGGCCGCAGCAGCAGCGAATTCAGGAAGCTGAACATCGCGGTGTTGGCCCCGATGCCCAGCGCGAGCGTCAACACCGCCACCGCGGTGAAACCGGGATTCTTGCCGAGCTGCCGCACGGCATAGCGCGCATCCCGCCACCACGTCTCCAGCCACGGAATCCCCCGCTGATCACGGCACGCTTCCTTGGTCGCATCGAGGCCACCGAGTTGCACCATCGCCCGCCGCCGCGCCTCCGCCGGGGTCAG
>CAZQUC010000541.1:0-2875 GCA_964596095.1 uncultured Enterobacteriaceae bacterium | reverse complement strand
CTAGGCGCACCGCGAGGTCATCCGGCGTCGGCGCCGAATTGTTGGTGACGAAAAGGAACGGCGTGTGGCTGGCGAGGAGGGCTTTGATGAAGTCGGCGGCTCCGGGAATAAACTGATTCTCCCGGTAGATCACCCCGTCCATGTCGATCAAATATCCTGTTTTCATAGTGTGAGTCATTGGGCTGCTGCCGAGCACACGGGGTGGCAAAGAGCGGCGGGGAACGACTTACCGGAGGGTTTGCTGGCTTGAGGACAGAGGTGGATTTCATCCGAGCACCCGCCATGCCAAACCGACGGATGAATTTCAAGCCTTAGGCGCAGGCGAAAAATTGTCGTGACAGTCAGGGACAATAACGACCAAATACCCGCATGTTCCTGCGCCGAATCCTTCCTGGCGCGCTGCTGGCGGTGGCGGCGGCGCTGGGGTGGTTCGTGTTTGTTTTCGCTCCCGCAAGGCTGCAGCGAGAGTTCGCCGGGTGGTGGTTCAGCCATACCGAGGCGGCACGATGGCAGGAGCGCGCCTCTGCGATCAGGCGTTGGGGCTGGGTTCATGACGATGCTGACGACGTCGGCCGTTATGGAGGAAAGGATTGGGCGGCCTGGATCATGGCGCGCATGGATGAGTCGCATGATCTGAGCAAATGTCGCGAGGGGCACAAGGAGGGAGCCTTGCGCATGATCACCAACCATGCGCCGCCGTTGTTGGGCGTGAAGCCCGCCACCGGCGGCAGAGACCGGGGCCCGTGGCCAGAGCAGGCGGCGTGGTGGAAACAATGGTGGAAGGCGCACCGGGCTGACAGCCAGGAGGAATGGGTGCGGCAGGGGTTTGCCGCGGTTGGAATCGAGATTCAGGATCAGGAACCGCTTTCGCAAGAGGCGGCGGAAAAACTGCTCGCCTTGATCGGCCGGCGTTCAGACCGCCCCACGGTTTTCAAACCGAAAGTCATCGATGCGGCCACGCTGCAACCCGAAAAATATTTGCGCTACAACGCCATGCGATGGCTGCGGGATTCCGGTTTCGATGTGGCGGCTTATGCCGTGGAAAAAATCACGCCGGCAACGCCCGCCGACGTGAAGCAGGGGGTGAAGGATTACTTCGACATGCGCCTCACCTGGCTTGAGGAGATGGCGCCGGGTCGCTTGTTTGGAAAGCGCGAAGCCTGGTATGAGGATCCGGATCGCGCCATTCCGGACATCCTTCTTCCCCGGGTGCGTCGCATGGCCGCGGTCTTGGTGATTTTGCTCCCCTTGGTGGCGTGGTGGCTGTGGTCGCGCCCGCGAAAGGAATCGGCGGTGGGGAAAACATCGCCGATGTAGCCACGCATGGAGGAGAAGGGCGGCTACCCATCCTCGTGGCCCTCGCAGGTCTCCCGCCTCGCCGGAACTCAGTGCTTTCTCTTCGCTGCTTTGGCTCTCTTCTCCGCAGTGGCGGTTTCCGTCGCCGGCGCGGAACCGGTTTTGCCCTTGGCTGCCGGCGCCGTTTTCTCCCCGCCGCTATTGGCGGAAGCCGTCGCGGGTTTGACAAATTTGGCCACCGGATGCCATTGGGCGGGCTGCAGGATGGCGAAGCTGGACCACGGCATTCCCTTGGCTTCCCAGCGCTTGCGCCAGTCGTTGTAATCGATGCCCTCATCGTCGTCATTGACGCCGAACTGGAAGCCACAGGCAGGGCAAATTTCGAACGACCCGCCGCCGAACTCACTTCGTGGAGGTTCGCTCAGATGCGGGTAGTCACACACGAGACAGACGTGATGGCGCGGCATAGGAAGAGACTAGCGGGAATTGGAAGTGACGGGTTTGAGGCGCACCGGGCGACCGGGCTGACGCTGGAAATATCCAGGACTGCCCGGCTTGAAATACGTTTTCGTGCGTCCGTCAAGTCCGTATGCGGCGAAGGCCTCGGTTTTTCGATCCCAGACGCGCAGCGTTCCTTCCTCGTCGAGCTTGGCCGGCAGCCCTTCGGCCCTGGCCCGTTGGAGAAACCGCCACGCCTGCGCCGCGTAATCCTCCGCGTCGCGCGCCGCGAAATCGCGGCCGTGTCGTTCGAAATGGTCGCGCAATGTGACTGGATTGCGCCACGTCTGCCGGGCCGGCGGCGCGGGCGCGACCTCCTTTTCCGTGGCGGCCGGCGGCGATTTTTTGAAAAGCCGTCGCCAGGCCGGCTCCGGCGCGGGGGGCTTCCCGGCGGCCGGCGGCGGGTCGGAGGGAGTGGCGCCGGGGGAGCCGGCCACGAAATTCCCGGTTCCCAACGCGAGGCGCGCCGTGCCGATGGAAAAATGATACGTCTTCCCGGCCTGCAAGCCCTCCAAGGTCACGGCATGATCCGTGCCCACGCCCGTCGCCTTGGCGCTGCGGGTCAACGCGTTGGGAGCGAGACCGAATTTCACCGTCGCGCCGCACGCCGTATCCGTCCGCCAGCGCACCACGGCCTGCGTGCCGCGGCTTTCCACCCGTGGACCGTCGGTCACTTCCACGGCCGGCGCGACCGCGAGCAGCAGCCACATCAAGCCGAGGATCAATCGGAAAAAGGGAAGTCTTGGTTTGGTCATATGGTGAAGAGATGAAAAGTATCTGGCTCCGGACGAGCGTCGAACCGGCGGCTTCGCAGCCGCCGCCTCTCCGGAACGCCCGCCCGCAGTGTCCGCACCGTGCCAAAAAAGCAACGGCGCACCACCACGGGCCGGCGGTGTTTTTTTCCCCGGCGCATGAGAATCACACGCTTCGCGGTTGCAACTTCCGGCCGCCTGTTTTAGATACCTCCCCGCACAGGCCGACGTGGCGAAATGGTAGACGCGCTAGACTCAAAATCTTGTTCTCGCAAGGGAGTGTCGGTTCGAGTCCGACCGTCGGTATTAACAACTTATGAAAGTTTCTG
>CAZQUC010000540.1:0-2882 GCA_964596095.1 uncultured Enterobacteriaceae bacterium | reverse complement strand
TCCGCGAATTTCAGCGCGTCCCGGGTTTGCGGGTCGAGAACTGGCAGACCGATGCCATGTGACGCTCACGCTGGTTGAGAGGGCCGTAACACGGATGGAGAACCACCGCCTCGCCTTCCCTTTACAAAATCCCCCTTATCCGAACTCACTCCAGCGCCTGCTCGTAGCGGGCGACGAAATACGGGCCGACCTGGCGGTCGCTGTGGTGGCGGAAGCCGCAGCTTTCATAGAGCGTGCGCAGCGGCAGCCGCGTGGCGTCGCAATCGAGCCGCAGGAATTTCCGGCCCAACGGGCGCGCGCGGTCGGCGGCCCAGCGCAGCAGGGCGCGGGAGACGCCGCGTCCGGCGAAGGCGCGCCGCACCGCCAGCCGGTGGATGAAGGCGGCCTCGCCTTCCGGCATGTCGGGCCAGAACAAAGGGTCTTCCAATTCGAACTTCATCGCCCCCACGGCCGCGCCGTTGATCTCCGCGAGCACGAACACGCCGGTCCGGACTTCTTCCGCCATCACGTCGGCGTCCAGCTCGTTTAGCCGCCACATTTGCTCGCCCTGCTCCCGCCCGCGCAACCACGCCGCCGCTTCGTGGACGATGCTCGAAACGGTCTCCAGGTCGGTGGATTGGGCGAGGCGGATGTGGATATACATGGCGGGGGGAATGGGGGTGGCTCAAGGTTCCAGGAAGCGCCTCGACTCCAAGGTGTCAAAGACCTGTTGCAACGCGCGATCCTGCACCGGCGGCGTGTCGTATTCCGTGGCCTGGCCGGCCGACTTCGCCACTTGGTAAGGCAGATCGGGCGCGGCGCCCGCCACCAGCGAGGCTTCGTTGTGCCGCGGCCGCTCGCGGTCGGTGATGAATTTCTTCACGCCCTCCGCGGCCGAAGCGGCGAAGACCTTCGCTTTCACCTCCGGCTCGAAGGGCGCGGTCATCGCGGGCGACAGGCCCTCGCGGAACAGCGACGTGCCGTCGGCCAGCCGCATCTCCGCCGAGGCGAAGCGCAGGCCGTGCGTCTTCGTCAACGGCACCGTCTGATACTCCATGGTCCGCCCGCGGGTCGGCGAGCCGAAGACCGGCGGTTGCAACGCGGCGATCAAGACCGCGGCCATGGTTTCGCCGATGTTGTTGGTTTCCTCGTCGAGAAGAAGCACCAACCGGCCCGTCCATGCCGGGGCGCCGGTGGAGCGGAATTGGACCGGGCGCGCCTCGTCCGGTTTTTGCACGGAAAACAACGCCTGGTCCGGCGGCAAAAAAAGATTGAGCCATTGCGCGGCGGTGGCGAATTCACCGGGCGGCGCGGGACTGCGCCCATCCAGAATGAGGGTGGGGATCTTCGCGGCGGCGAACCCGCGCAGCGCTTCCGTGGCCGCGGGAATCTCCTCCGGCGACCACCGCCCGGGCCGGAGATAGGCCAGCGCGTCGTTCAATGGCTCCGAGACCAATGGGAGCGCGGTTTCCGCCGGCGCGGCGGGGGGTGACGCGTTTTCCCCCGACGTGGGGGCCGCCGTCGGCAGCAGCACGATTTCCGCGCCGAAATCCAGCCGGTGCAGCAACCCTTCCAGCGCCGCGCGGTTGAGTTCCTCCAAGGTCAGCCGCTCGCGCTCGATGTAGTTCTTCCGCAGCACGCGAAAGGTTTCCTGCAAGGCGGCCTGATCGAGCTCATCCACCGGCGAGCGCGGCGTCTCCGCCCCGACCATGACCACGCCCAGCCCGCCGAGCAGGCTTCGGAACGCGAACCGGCGGATGGATGAGACGGCGGTCATGGCTGGCACAGGTAAATCCGTTCCGCCTTGTTACCGACGGATCGGCCCGGAGCAACGGATTCCGAAAAACCGCCGCGCGGCACGGCCGGCCCCACGGCTTGGGCGCTTGTGCAACGGCGTGCTTCTTGCTAGCTTGGGGCCGACTCCGTTCCATTCCAACCACCTTGTCCGCCATGACCCGCCGCTCGTTGCTTGCCTCCACCTTCACCGCCGCGCCCGCCGCTTGGTTGGCTGCGCAAGATACTCCCACCGCCGATGACTTGCCTAACCCGACGCGTCTCAAACCCGCGGGCGATACGACGCTCCTCGCGAAGCCGCCCGTCCAGCCGTATCCCATCGGGATCTCCACGTATTCCTTCTGGCGGTTCAAGAACGACAATTATCGCTCGCCGGAAAAATGCCTGGAATTGGCGGCCGAACTTGGTTTCGACGGCGTGGAGTTGTTGCAGGTCCAACTGCCCGACACCTCGCCCGCGGCCTTGCGGGACATCAAGCGGCGCGCCTTCAGCCTCGGCCTGCCGCTCATGGGCTACTCCACGCATCAGGGTTTTGTCTCGCCGGACGAGCAGCGGCGCACCGACAACGTTCTCAAAACCACCCAATTTCTCGAACAAGCCTACGACCTCGGCATCCCCACCATCCGCGTCAACACCGGTCGCTGGGGCACCAGCAAGAACTTCGATGAGTTGATGGCCAATCGCGGCCTCGAGCCCCGGTTGGAAGGCTACACCGATGACGACGGGTTCAAGTGGGTTATCGACAGCTTTGAAAAACTCGTGCCCGAGGCGGAGAAGCGCGGCGTCATCCTCGGCCTCGAAAACCATTGGGGCCTCGGCCTCACCCCCGAGGGCGTGTTGCGGATCGTGAATGCGATCAAGAGCCCGTGGCTACAAGTCACCCTCGACACCGGCAACTTCCTCGAAGATCCCTACCCGAAGCTGGAGCAGCTCGCCCCGCACACCTGCCTCCTGCAAGGCAAGACCTATTACGGCGGCGGCGAGTGGTATAGCCTCGACCTTGACTACCCGCGCATCGCCGCCCTCCTCCGCAAGGCCGGTTACCGGGGGTGGATCTCCCTCGAATACGAGGGCAAGGAGGAGGTCATCAGCGGGATCCGCAAGAGCCT
>CAZQUC010000539.1:0-2885 GCA_964596095.1 uncultured Enterobacteriaceae bacterium | reverse complement strand
CCGCGCTCTTTTAGATCCTGCACCAGCGCGGTGCTGGCCTGGTCGGTGCGCTGGCATTGGGTTTTGAGGCCGTTGGTGAGGCCGCCGTGGTGGTCCCAGGCTTCGTGGAAAATCTGCACGAAGCGCACGCCGCGTTCGACGAGCCGGCGGGCGAGCAGGCAACTGCTGGCGAACGACGCCTTGCCCGGCTCCGCGCCGTAGCGCTCCAAGGTTTGCGGCGATTCCTGCTTGAGGTCCATCAGTTCCGGCGCGCTCGCCTGCATGTTGAAGGCCATCTCGAATGAATTGATGCGCGTGGCGATTTCCGGGTCGCCCATCACGCCGAGCCGCCGCTCGTTGAGCGTCCGCACCGCGTCGATGGTGTCGCGCTGCATCTCGCGGTCGATGCCCGGCGGGTTTTGCAGGTAGAGGATCGGATCGCCCGCGGTGCGGAAGGGCACGCCCGCATACATCGTCGGCAGGAAGCCGCTGCCCCAGTTCGACGCGCCGCCGGAGCTGCCCTTGTCGCCCGTATTCATGACCACGTAGGCGGGCAGATTCTGCGACTCCGAGCCGAGGCCGTAAAGCGACCACGCGCCGAAGCTGGGCCGCCCGAATTGCTGGCTGCCCGTATTCATGAAAATCTGCGCCGGCGCGTGGTTGAAGGCGTCCGTGGCCATCGACTTGATGATGGTGAGGTCGTCCACCATCGACGCCGTGTGCGGGAGCAGTTCGGAAATTTCCGCGCCGCACTTGCCGTGTTTGGCGAATTTGAATTTCGGCCCCAGCAGCTTGGAATTCGGGTCGATGAAGGCCGCGCGGTAGCCTTTCAGCAGCTCGGCGGGCGGCAGCGAGCCGCTGAATTTTTGCAGCTCGGGTTTGTTGTCGAACAACTCCAGATGGCTCGGCGCGCCGGCCATGAAGAGGAAGATGACGCGCTTGGCCGTGCCGGGAAAATGCGGCTGCTTCGGCGCGAGAGGATTGCGCTGATCCGGCGCCGCCGTCGCGTTTTCCCCCAGCAGCGAATGCAGGGCGACGGCCCCCAAGCCCACGCCGCAATCCCGGAAGAACCACCGGCGCGTGAGATAACGGCGGCGTTCCGCCAGCAGATCGGCGAGATATTTCATGGCTGGATGACGGGGTTGCGGGAAGGCCGGAGGAACATAAGGGGCCGCCGGGGCGGAACACAAGCCCCGTCTGCTCCGGAAGAAACCCGTCGCCGCCTTAAGCCTCCGCCTGAGCGCTTTGGAGCGGTTTTGGAGTGCGGCGGGAAGCGACAGCGCCACGCCGCTTTCGGGGAGAGGCCCCGGCGGCCAAGGAGGCTCCTCTCCCAAAGCGGTGTCGCGCCTTCGGCTTGCCACCGCACTCCAAAAGATCTTACCGAGGCCGACGGGGTCACTCCCCGCTCTTCGCATAGAGCACGAGGCCTTCCGCTTCGCACCGCCGCCGGACTTCGTCTTTTTGCAGCAGCAGGGTGCGGCCCGCTTCGATGACGATGACGCCGATGCCGCTGGCGGCGGCATGTTGCACGGTGCGGGGGCCGACCACCGGCACGTCGAAGCGGAAATCCTGGTTGGGCTTGCTGACCTTGGCCAAGGTCGCCCCGCCCCGGCCGAGCGCGCCGCCGCGTTTGATACATTCGTCGGTGCCCTCGAAGGCCTCGACGGCGAGCACGGTGCCGCGTTTGACGACCACGCTCTGGCCGATGTCCAGCCGGCTCATTTCCTTGGCCATGCGGAAGCCGTAGTCGATGTCGTCGCGCTGCTTGCGATGGGGTGGCGGTCCGCAGACCGGCCCTTCGGCGGGCAGGTCATTCTCCAGAAATCGCGTCGCCGGCAGCAGCGTGATGCCGTCCTTGCCCAGCTCGTCCGCGATGGCCCCGAAGATGCTCTCCGCGTGCCGTCGCTTGAGCTTGCCGAGCAACAGCAGCGCCCGCAGGTCGGGCCGCAGGTCGAACAGATTCTTCGGCGCGATCTGGCCGGCCATGATGGCCTCGCGCACGCCTTCCCGGACGAAGAATTTGATCATCCTTCCGAGTTGGCCGACACGCATCCATTCGATGACGTCCACCTCCGCCGCGAGCGCGGGCTCGGTTTCATTCTCAAACGCCGCCACCACCAGCCGGCCCACGCCCGCCTGCCGCGCGGCCCGCACAGTGGCATGGGGATACTGGCCGTTGCCCGCGATCAACCCGAGCGTCGTGGGGACGCCGGGAGCCGCAGCGGGTGGAATGGACGACGACACGTCGGGACCGGACGGGAAATTCAAGGGAGGATGGTTTCCGTGCCATCACTTTGTTGCACCACGCTGACCTCGCCGTCCGCCTTCACCCGCACCTCGAATTTCTCCGGGCCGAAGACGACGGGACCATAGGTGGCGATAACCTCGGACGGAGCCAGTTCGGACAGATTCCGCCCCGGCGCGGGCAAGCTCCAGAACAGCGGATCGGCATGCAAGTCGGCGGCGTTGAGATACCCGCTGTCCAGCAGTTGTTGGAACGTGTCGGGCAGCGTCCCTTCGTTGGCGGCCGTATAGGCCGTGAGGGCCGCGTGGACCTTTTTGCCGCTCTGCGAGTTCCGATACAGGCTGATGCCTCCATCCCAAAACGGCCGCATGCCGAGGTAGCTGACGCTCGCGGTCACCACCGGCAGGGCCAGCGACAGCAGGATGCCTAAAATCGCCAGCCCCTTGCCTTTGAGCAGCCCGTTCGATTTGGAAATATTGGCCAACCCCACGAAGCCACAGATCAACCCCGGCAGGGCGGTGAAACACGAGCAGATCAAGCTGACCACCCCCAGCACTAGACTGGCGATCGCCGCGCCCGACGTCTCCGGAGCGGCGGGAGGCGCGGCAGGATAAGCGGCGGCTCCGAAGGGAGGAGGGGGCGGCGGTGTGTCGAGGCTCAT